>RDYZ01000215.1 GCA_004293855.1 Oscillatoriales cyanobacterium
ATGATGCAAATTAACGTCTACACCGATCTTTGGTTTGCCTCCTTTATCCCCGGTACAGCTTCCGCGCTAGGTTACGCTGGTTTGCTGGTTCAAACACCACTGGGCATTTTGTCGAATGCGATTCTCGTACCGCTGATGCCCATTTTTTCGCGACTTGCCGACCCCAAGGACTGGGACGAGTTAAAGCGACGCATCCGCCAAGGTTTAATCCTCACGGCCCTCACGATGCTGCCCTTGGGAGCCCTGATGATGGTGCTGGCAATGCCGATCGTGCGGGCGGTGTATGAACGCTTTGCCTTCGATCGGGAAGCCTCCGAGTTCGTCGCCGCCATCCTCGTGGCCTACGGTCTTGGTATGTTTTTTTACTTGGGACGAGATGTTCTCGTGCGTGTCTTTTATGCCCTAGGCGATGGAGATACGCCGTTTAAAATTAGTGTGGCTAGTATTTTCCTCAATGCTCTGCTCGACTACTTATTGATTAATGCCTTTGGTGCACCGGGTTTAGTCCTGGCGACAGTGGGAGTCAATATTGTGTCGATGGTGGTTTTGATGGTGCTACTCGATCGCAAAATTAACGGATTGCCCTGGGGTGAGTGGTTGATGCCATTTCTTGGCCTCACCGTAGCCAGTACGATCGCCGCTGCCGCCAGTTGGCTATCTTTGGTCGGCGTAGGAACATGGGCCAAGTTGGACGGTTTGGTCGGAGCCCTGCTTGAGTTGAGCATTGCAGGAAGCGTCGGCTTGGTCGTTTTTGCGGCGATCGTCACCCGGCTCGCTCTACCGGAAGTAGACCTATTTGTCACTCGGATTCGCACCAAACTCGGTCGTTAAACACCAGTTCAGGATGCACAAATCCACGTTCCCAGTTATTTAAAGCGCCATCGTGTCTGGTGTATCCGGCGCATCCGGCACATTCGGCGCGATCGGTGGATACACCTCATTCAGCACCAATACCGCGCTATACCGAGACGACGCCATGCCTAACGCAGCGCGTAACCGGTCAATCCCCACCAACGTGCCGCGCACCAGACCACTCCGCATCGCCACACCGAGAGGGTGACGTTTACGCCGCGTCCAAGCCGCCGAAGAGGTTTCCCAGGCTTGAGGCTCCGGATGGGGTTTGAGGGTGTCGATCGTGAACTGACAGCGTTGTCCTAGGATTCGCAGGGCTTTTTCGCCCAACAAGATCCGCCGATCGTGCTGGTAGGACGCCCAGTAACCGTGACGAAAGAGCTTCGCTTGCCAACCGGCAGGGTTGGATAACTCCAATAGCACCCGAGCGCCGGGACGTAACTTCGCGCTCAGCCGTTGGATCATCGTGCTGGGTTGAGCGCAATATTCGATCACGTTAAACCCTAAAACGAGGTGAAAGTAATCATCAGGCAGCTCATCGAAAACCCGATCAATCGGGCCGTAATAGGCTTGGTAACCCGCAAAATTAAGGCTATCGATCGTCCCGGCATCATCGCCGATGCCAAAAATCTGATGCTTGGCTAAACCCAGCTCATGCAACAGAGCGAGATTGCGATCGGCCCGTGTACCGCGTCCCAGGTTGAGATCGAGAACCCGTAGGCTTTTCAAGCTGGTTTTTGTATGGGAGTTGATCGCTTTCGATCGCAGGCACGCATCAATTTGAGCTTTGATACCATCCCGAAACTCAGGGGACGATCGCCGCCGGGTCGAGGACTCCACAGTCTCCGAGGTGACATCGATGCCGATCGGCCAGACCAACGACAACGCCTCGCAGGTATAACAGCGCCACGCCGTACCGTGCGGAAACTCCGCCAGGTTAGACCCAAGCTCACCGGGCTCCATCGGTCGTTCTTTAACGTTAGCCTGGGATGACGCAGCCTTCGGCTCGTCCTGCATCAATCCTGCCCCGGTGCTATCCGCACCATCTGGTGCATCAAAAATCTGAAAATCTGCCGGAGGGGGCGTTGGTGGATCGGCAGGATCGGCAACCCCTGGCGCTGCATCCTCGGTACTGGATGGGCTGACCGAGGTGATATCCTCCGGCTGATCGACGAGGGGTGTCGTGGAAGGCTTGGACGATCCACGTCGGGAGGATCGCGATCGACGATTGAGATCCGCCACCGCTGCCAGATAAGCCTCCGTTTCGATCGGCAAATGGGCATACAGTTCCCAGTGGGACTGACCACACACACCACACCGTTCCGGCGAGGGCTGCGGCACGATTTGCGCCTCCGATAACGTCATAGCGACCAAGTCGCTCTCCCCCTCCACTGCGGCGATCGCCGTGGGCTGTGTGGAGGTCGGAGGCTCATCGCGATCCGGTTGAGAGTCAGTTGAGTCTGCAAGCCCATCAGGCTGCAAAGGCGATGCATTCGCGTCGTCAGAGATCATGCGGCGTCCAATCGGGACGAAAGAAGACGTTTCCCGAAAATTTCTAACGATACTACCGTCGATAGGACTCCTCGGAACAACCGGGATCTACTCATCGGGTTCCATTGTGCATGTTAGACCGTGACCCCGTAGGGTTTCACAATAAAATTCGGCATGTTCCATCGTGCACGTAATCACCAACGCCATACCATTGGTATGCGCCTCCATCATGATGCTGATCGCCTGGGGCTGACTCATACCTGGGATGGTCTGGATTAACGTTTGGACAACATACTCCATCGAGTTGAAATCATCGTTATGGAGCAGAACTTTGTAGTTAGGAGCGTGTTTGCGAACGGTCGATCGCTGCTTTATCGTTTCGACTGCCACGACTGCACCAAAAAACTTTCAAAGGTTTACAGTTCTTTAATGTAATTGCCTCGCTCCAATCTGTCACGGTCAAATGCAACCTATTCTTGACCCAATTATCATGAACGGCCTCGTTCTCGATCAATCGCTGATCATCCTACCTCTATGACTATTGCCCGTACGATTTGCCTGGGGTTTCTTGGCATCATCTCTGTCAGCACTCTGCTTTTAACCGCTCCCTTCTCGATCGCAACAGGAACCTGGGGTGATCCCCTCGTCGCCTTATTTACCGCCACCTCCGCCACCTGCGTTACTGGCCTCGCCGTTGTGGATACCGGAACCTACTTTTCCGGACTGGGGCAGGCGTTTCTCCTCCTCACTATCCAAGTTGGTGGCCTGGGCTACATGACGGCTACCACCTTTCTCGTGCTGCTCCTCGGGCGGCGATTTCGGTTGCAGCATCGCGTCGCCGTCCAAGAGTCCCTTGATGCCGTCGGACTATCCAGCGTCTCCCAACTGGTCAAATCTGTTATTGCCCTAACGGTTCTCATTGAGCTGACCGGGACATTTGTCTTGATGCTGCAATTTGTTCCCGAATATGGCTGGTCCCAGGGACTTTGGCAAGCCCTATTTCATAGCGTGAGTGCCTTCAATAACGCTGGATTTAGTCTATTTCCCGATAACCTCATCAGCTATGCCGTTTCACCCTGTGTTGTGTTAACCATTTCCCTCCTGATTATTCTGGGTGGAATTGGCTATCAAACCATTATGGAAGTGTTTTTATGGGTCCGGGAAGCGCTTAAACCCAGTGGGCAACCCTTCCGTTTCTCGATGCACTTTAAAACCGTAACGAGTACCACACTGTTTTTGCTGTTGGTGGGCTTTATCGGATTCTATGCCACGGAGCAGTTTGAAACTGGAACGTTCGCGTTACTCAACTCTGGCGATCGTCTTTGGTTGGCGTGGTTTCAATCCGTAACGGCACGCACGGCAGGATTTAACACGATCGACATTGGTGCCATGAGTACCGCCGGTCTCTTTCTCATGATTGCCTTAATGTTCGTCGGTGCAAGTCCAGGCAGTACCGGTGGCGGGATTAAAACAACCACCCTCCGGATTTTGGCCAACTGCACTTACACCGTACTCCAGGGACGTGACGATGTGATTTTGTACCGGCGTCAAGTTCCCAAAAAGATGCTGATGAAAGCGTTGGCCGTAGCGATGGGTTCGTTGGTTGCTGTGATTCTTGTGGTCATCGCGATCGCCATTTCCGACCCTCACTTCTCCTTTGTCGAAATTCTCTTCGAGTCTGTTTCCGCCTTTGGAACCGTCGGATTATCGATGGGCATCACCGCCCAGCTTTCTTCCCTCGCCAAACTCATCATTATTAGTCTGATGTATGTTGGTCGGGTTGGTGTCTTGCTCCTAATGGAAGCCATGTTAGGCGAACCCAAAACCAGCGAAATTTACTACCCCGAGGAAGATTTATTGGTCGGTTAGCCCATGCGTTAACTCCGGAGCTCGATCCCTACAGTCTGGCGGAACAAGCTTCCAGTTACCCCGCCATTCTCCGACTCAGTTTGAGAAGGCTGGTCACAGTCCCAGCACCCGGTGGAGCGGGCTGGTATCCATAACGAAATTGTCGCGCTGCGGCAAACGAGCCGCGCGACGGTAAAATAGATTGCCTATTATTCAGCATTAGCCCATATCCATGATCTCCTCGAACGACTTCCGAACGGGTACGTCCATCGAACTCGACGGCGCCGTATGGCGAGTGGTTGAGTTTTTACACGTCAAACCCGGCAAAGGCTCGGCATTCGTCCGCACCAAGCTGAAGAACGCCAAAACCGGGAATATCGTTGAGAAAACGTTCCGTGCGGGAGAAACCGTTCCCCAGGCCGTGCTCGAAAAATCCACCATGCAGCATACCTACAAAGAAGGGGATGCTTACGTGTTTATGGATATGAACACCTATGAGGAAGCGACCCTGACCGCAGCTCAAATTGGTGAGCAGGGGGCGAAGTACCTCAAGGAAGAGATGGAAGTCAACGTGTTGACCTGGAATGGTCAAGTCCTAGAAGTTGAACTCCCGAACTCGGTTGTTCTCGAAGTCACCCAAACCGATCCGGGTGTGAAAGGGGATACGGCCACAGGCGGAACGAAACCCGCGATCGTTGAAACCGGTGCACAGATTATGGTTCCGCTGTTTATTTCGATCGGGGAGCGTATTAAAATCGACACCCGCGATGATAAATATCTCGGTCGCGAATAAGGTTTAAGCGCCGCATTTTCCGAAGCTGAAGCGATCGAGCGTGGCTCACCCTCGGAATACAATTCGTGTTATGGCCACAGCTCGATCGACGATCGCCCCACGGCGCGATCGCGACAACGATTTATCAAAAACGCATTAATACCCGTGAAACTCGACTTTCAGCAGCTCTGTGACTTGATCGCAGCACTCGAACAAACTGATATTACGGAACTTAATATTAAAAGCGACGAGCTAGAACTCAATTTACGTCGCGGTTCGACGACCAACGAAACCAGTGTTTCCGCTGCCGATCTCGCGGCACTGACGGCCCAACTTGGGGTCATGAATGCCAACGCGGCCACCATGCCAACGGTTACTCCCCTGGCGATGCCTGCCCCGATCGCCGCTCCCCCTGTGGCAACCAGCGAGCCAACCCCTCCCCCGGCTGATCCCAAATGGGTGGAAATCGTCTCGCCGATGGTCGGGACGTTCTACCGCGCTCCGGCTCCCACCGAGCCTCCCTTCGTCGAAACGGGTAATCGTGTCTCCAAAGGTCAGGCCGTCTGCATTATTGAGGCGATGAAGCTGATGAATGAGGTTGAGGCAGAGGTCAGCGGTGAAGTGATTGAAATCCTCGTGGAGAATGGCGAACCGGTTGAATTTAATCAGCCACTCATGCGCGTGATGCCGAGCTAGCGGTCATCCATTCCACAGCTTTAGGTGTTGAATCATGCCAATCACCCTCGAACGATCCGAGATTAATGCCATCCTCAAGGCTGGAACGCTGACCCGCATCCAATATCTGGAGCTCATGTCCCTGATTTTATCCGGGCAAAATTTGGATGAGGATGACTATCGCTTAATTAATCAAATCTTGGATCGATTTCGTTTAGGGCGGATCTCAATTACGGATTCTTAGGCTAGATTGGGGTCGATCTCGACCCTTGTATTCTTCCTGTGGGGTGACGCGATCGGATTGGCCAATCTGAATCCCACCGATCATGGTTTTGCCTCACGATTTCGCACGAAGGACATCAAGTTTCCCATGAGTCCACACAAAAGCGGCCCTCCACCCATTGTTTATATCTTGGCCTGTTTGCTGCTAGCGACGGGCGGATATTGGTGGTTTTTTAAGCGTGCGAGTGTCGCACCGATCGCCACGCTTTCTGAGGAAAATGGAACCGACCCAACAACGGCAAACCCTCCGGTTCCGAATATTCCGCCCCCCGTCAGTGTTCCCGCCGGGACTCGTGTGCGTCTAGAGGGGTCAACCAGCATGGTGACCTTCAACGCCAACCTCAAAGCCGGGTTTGAAGCGCAATTTCCCGACACCCGTGTAACAACGAGTGCTCAAGGCTCGAACCCAGGAATTGAGGCATTGCTTGCGGCTCAAGCTGATGTTGCTGCGGTCTCGCGACCTTTAACCCGCGAGGAACAGGATCTTGGTTTGGTGGCTGTGCCGATCGCGCTCGATCGGATTGCCATCGTGGTTGGCATTGAAAATACCAGTAGCCAATCCTTGAGCGTGGATCAGGTTGTGGATATTTTTCAAGGTCAGGTCACCAACTGGTCTCAGGTTGGAGGGCCGAATCTGCCTATCCGTGTGATTAATCGTCCTGCGAATAGTGGAACGCATCAAGCCTTTAAAGAGGTTGTCCTCGCTGGGGGTGAGTTTGGCACGGGGTCAACCATCACGACCCTAGAACGTGATGCAACCACACCGATCCTGCAACAGTTAGGCAAGGATGGGATTGGCTACGCGACGGCGGCCCAAGTCATGAATCAAACTACAGTGCGTGTGGTGGCGATCGATGGGGTAACTCCTGCGGCAGCCAGTTATCCGTTTTCTCGTCAGTTGTATTACGTTTACCGTGAGCCGCTGAGTCCGGCGGCGGCGGCATTTTTAGGCTATACCCTTTCCCCCCAAGGTCAGCAGCAGATGCTGGTATCGCCCTAGGGATTCAGAAATTCAGAAATTCAGGCATGAGGTGTTGAAAAAGCTGAGTCAGGGCGACTGACGGCATTGCTGAAACTGATCAATTTGCGCGAGGAAATCGGCAACAGCCGCTTGGGTCACCGCATAGGAGGCATCGGAATGGTTGATGATGATGCTAAAGGCGAGTGTATTGGGTGAGAGTGGCGGGCTACCCAACGGGGAAAGGTAGCCGGATAGAGCATAAATTCCGGTCATTGATCCCGTTTTGGCCTGAACGATCGCACCGCTGGTGAGTGGTGTCCAAGATTTCAATGTTCCTGACTCCCCTAATACAGGTAACGAGGCGATAAAAGTCTCAGCAGCGGGAGAGCTAGCCATACCCTGTAGCAGGGACACGAAGATTTCTGGAGCGATCGAATTCTGACGCGAGAGACCGGAACCATCCTGGAGGGTGTAGTGAGCTGGATTGAGGTTGAGGTCACGCTGAAGAATATCCCGTACGTGTCGTAAGCCCCGATCGCGGGTTGTTTCACTGCTGCGAGACTCGGGTAAGTTGACGCCTAAGTGTCGTAATAGGGTCTCTGCCACTAAGTTATCACTCTGTTGATTGGTCGTCGTGATGAGTTCCTCCAGTGGGGGAGAGGGATGGACTGCCACGATCGTGCCCACCCCAAAGGCGGCATGATGAATCTCCGCGTCGGCAACGAATAAACCACGATCGCTCAGGGCCTGCTGAAATGCAGTCAGGGCATAGTCAGCGGGATTGGGCAGCGACACCGCCACGGGGGCAGAGGGAGCACCGGCAATCAGTTGGCCACGGATCGTAATCCTGTTATCCCGCCAATCACGACCGACCTCTAACCATTCCGGTTCCGACTCCGCAACCGATCGCGATTGATTATCTAAGATCCAGTGCTCAGCCTCCTCCGGACGTTCAAAGATCACCTGAAGACTTCGACCGACCCGCTGTGGAACCAGGGTTAATGGGATGGCATTTCGATCAATGATCGTGGCATTGACCGGCGCTCCGTATCCAGCTTGGGTGTCTTCCCATTCCCAGTGGGGATCTACGGGATCGCCTTGAAAGTAACCGTCATCGAGGATTAAGTGGTCGATGTCTGTACCCTCGGACAAATTTTGAATCGTTTGTGCGGCCAAATCCTCCAGATTCGATCGCGTCAGGGTCGGATCGCCCCCGCCACGCAAAATTAGACGATCGCGATTCCAGTACACCTGTGTGAGGGTTTGCCAATTCGACCCCAGTTCCAACAAGGCGGCGGCTGTCGTGAAGAGTTTGACATTAGAGGCTGGCACAAACGCTCGATCGCCCTGGAACTGATAGGTCAGGGTGCGATCAAGGCTCGAAAGAGCCACTCCCCAAGACGAATAGGGCGAAATATCGGCCATCGCGCGGGCCTGCACTAGATCCGCCTCTAGTGAGGTTAAACAATCCTCCCCTGGTGCGGCGGTTGCAGGTAACCCCAAACCCACAGAGAGACCTAGAATCGTAATCGAAATTCTGTGGCCAATGAACATCATGCAACGTGCTACAGCGAGCTAGAATCCAGACTTTTCGCTTCGTCTGGCGTTTGCGGTAGATGTAGACCACACTCCTGTTTAAGCCCCCGAAACCGGGTATTGCGTTCATGCTCATCATCGGCGGTGACCGGTCGGCTCGAATGCCAGTCGCCGATACTCGTATAGCCCCGCTCAAAAAATGGATGATACGGCAAATCAAACTCGGTTAGGTAGTTATAAATATCGCGGGAATGCCAATCCAGAATCGGGAGAACTTTGTAACGATCGCCCTGAATTCCAACCACATCTAACGTTTTACGATGGTCGGTCTGTTTGGATCGCAAACCGGCCAGCCATGCCGTCGCCTTGAGATCGCGCAGCGCCCGCTGCATCGGTTCAACTTTCCGAATGTAGTCATAGCGGTTAAACGCCTCCACATCGTCCAGTTCCCACAGCTTACCGTACAGTGCTTCCATCCGTGCGGGACTCAGGGTGGACTGGTACACCTGAATATTGAGATTGAGGCGTGAGATCAGATCCTCAGCAAACTGATAGGTTTCGGCGGGGAGATATCCCGTATCGATCCAAATGACCGGAATATCCGGCTTAACCTGGGTGGCAAGATGCAACATGACCGCAGCTTGGATGCCAAAACTGCTGCTCATCACCAGGCCATCCCCAAACATATCGGCAGCCCAACGGATGATTTCCGTGGAGGTCGCTCCCTCCAGGTCACGATTAACAGCCTGAAGATCGACGATCGCGCCATCTACGGTAGAAGCGGTAGTAGCCGTCATAGAAGATATGGAAATTGTTTGGTGAAAAGTTGAACGCGATCCCGGAGTGGGCGGATCAAGATCACGTCGGGAGGAAGGCGATGTTCCGTGTCAAAGCCAAGATCGCGATCGTTAAAAGTATAGTTCGCCAGCTTATCAAGCAATGGTCACCAACCTCACTTTTATTCACATTATGGTGTCAATGGGGCATCACCAATGGCAGGATCTTTCCCAGGATACGACGAGCCGATCGTTCATCCACCCTCTTGGTTGATATTTGATCGTATTTCTTATCGATGGTTAACATTTCAACCCAAGATCCAAAAAAGCCACCACAAATATTGCAGTGACTTTTGGCTTAGGCACAAAACGGCCCGCTATCTGGGCAAACTAGCAGCCCACAGAGGCCAACTCCGGCACGTTTGACCCGGAAAGGGAGCCCGCAATAATCGTGACGTTGCCATCGCTATCGAGGTCAACGGTGGCGGTATCACCATCATCGATCCGACCGGAGAGCAGGGCCTCAGCTAGGGCATCTTCCAACAGACGCGAGATCGCTCGACGTAACGGACGCGCACCGTAGGCCGGGTCGAATCCATCGATCACAACTCGCTCTTTAAAGCGATCGGTCATTTCCAGGGTGACATGACGATCGGCCAAACGGGTCTCGACTTCCTTCAGGAGGATCTCAGCAATCTGCTGGACTTCATCGCGTTTCAACTGCTGGAAGACAATGATGTCATCGAGACGGTTGAGAAACTCGGGTCGGAAGAACTGTTTCAGCTCTTCATTGACCAAGTTGCGAATGCGGTTGTACTGGGCATCTTCGCGATCCGTATCGAATTCAAAACCGAGGCCACCGCCACCTTTTTCGATCGCCCGCGCTCCGAGGTTCGAGGTCAACACAATCAGCGTGTTTTTGAAATCAACCACACGGCCTTTCGTATCACTCAGGCGTCCATCTTCCAGGATTTGCAGCAGCAAGTTAAACACATCCGGGTGTGCCTTTTCGATTTCGTCAAACAGCACCACCGAATAGGGCTTGCGGCGAACCGCTTCCGTCAGTTGGCCGCCTTCGTCGTAGCCGACGTAACCCGGAGGTGAGCCGATCAGTTTCGAGACAGAGTAGCGTTCCATGTATTCCGACATGTCGATGCGAATCATCGAATCTTCGGAACCGAAGAAGTAACCGGCAAGGGCTTTGGTTAGTTCGGTTTTACCAACCCCGGTGGGGCCAGAGAAGATGAAGCTGGCGATCGGACGGTTGGGGTTTTTCAGACCCACACGGGCACGGCGAATGGCTTTTGACACAGCCCGCACGGCATCTTCTTGACCAATAATGCGTTGGTGGAGCGTATCTTCGATGTGCAGCAGCTTTTCGGACTCGGTTTCGCTAATTTTGGTTACGGGAACCCCGGTCCAGCTCGCCACGATCGTCGCGATGTGTTCTTCGGTGACGGTTGGCTTGGCGATCGCACTTGGATCGACCCCTTCCGCTCCAGCTTCGATCTTTTTCCGGAGTTCGTCTTCCTGGTTGCGTAGTTCGGCGGCTTGCTTAAAGTCCTGAGCTTCCACCGCTTGCTCTTTATCTTTGATAACTTGTTTTAACTCTTGCTTGAGTTCTCGGCTGGCGGGGAAATTGCTGTAGTGGTCGATATGAACCCGCGATCCCGCTTCGTCGATGAGGTCGATCGCCTTGTCTGGCAGAAATCGATCGTTAATGTAGCGATCGGCTAGGGATGCCGCTGCTTCGAGGGCTTCATCCGAAATGATCAGTTGATGGTGTTGCTCGTAGCGATCGCGTAAACCCGTCAGAATCTCGATCGTCTCTTCCACGCTCGGTTCGCCCACCATCACCGGCTGGAAACGACGCTCCAGGGCAGCGTCTTTCTCAATGTATTTACGAAACTCATCGAGCGTCGTCGCGCCAATGCACTGGATTTCACCCCGCGCTAGGGCCGGTTTCATCAAGTTCGCCGCATCGAGGCCACCTTCAATGCCGCCCGCTCCCGCCAGGGTATGGATTTCATCGATCGCCAGGATGATGTTACCGGCGGCTTTCACTTCCGCCAAAATATTCTTAAGACGCTCTTCAAATTCGCCGCGATAGCGCGTACCCGCCACCAGCGTGCCCATCTCTAGGCTGATGACCTGCTTGTCAAGCAGCGCTTCGGGAACGTCCTGTTGGGCAATCCGTTGGGCGAGCCCCTCCGCGATCGCCGTTTTACCGATCCCCGGCTCACCGATCAAAATCGGGTTATTCTTCGTGCGGCGTCCCAAAATCTGGATCACCCGTTCCGTTTCCGTCGCCCGACCGACCACCGGGTCAAGCTTGCCTTCGATCGCCGCCTGGGTCCAGTTCGTACCAAACTCATCAATCGTCGATGTTTTGGTTTCGCCACGATCTTTGCCGCGATCGCGCCGTGTTCCGCCGCCAGCACTCGACGCCGCCATCTCCCCAAGCTCACGCATCACCTGCGTCCGGAGTTCACTGCGATCGACCCCGAGGTTTTCCAGCACCGTCACCGCAACACCATTTTCATCGCGCGTCAAACCCAGCAAAATATGCTCCGGCGCGATGTAGTTATTGCCCAACTGGCGCGACTCTTCCACCGCATTTTCCAGCACCCGCTTGGCTTTAGGGGTAAACGGAATTTCGGGGGATGTCAATCCCGAACCACGACCGACAATTTGCTCGACCTCTTCGCGTGCATCATCACGGGTCACCCCGAATTTTTCGAGGACTTTCGCGGCGACGTTCCGTCCCTCGCCGAGCAAACCGAGCAATAGTTGCTCCGTTCCCACCATGTTGTGACCAAGGCGGCGAGATTCCTCCTGGGCGAGCATAACAACGCGAATGGCCTTATCGGTAAACTGTTCGAACATTGAGATTCGTGTGTGAAGGAAGACGGTTCGAGGAGGACGGAGCGATCGCGACCAAGCGTTGCTCCTAGATTCTAGAGGTGAGGTCGATACATGCCTCTGGTGACCGGTGACTGTGAATTTTTGTATCGGTTACACCCCTTATACTAATGGATTGCAGGCCATTCTGTGGGTAGTGAGAGCCGTATTCTCACAGAGAAACAACCGCTGATCCCAGTCTCTTGAGTCTAGATCGACGTTGAGTGAGGAACCGATCGCAAGTGGTCGCTCCGGAGAGGGGGTCGGGCTTCCCAAAAGGGGCGACCGTTCCTACGCCCGAACATCAAGATTGAGAACGTAGGTTCCCAGTTTGAGCTGTTGCGCCCACAGTTCATATTCCAGGCGCAGGTGTTTCGGGTAGTCGTTCCCCGTTAGGGTGAAACTCCGGGTAAAGTTGCGTAAGCGCATCCGGTCTGCGTTGCCCGTTTCCGGTGACTGAACCGACGTGGGTTGTGTCAACCAGTAACGACTAATGCCATAGGTTCCCTGTTCCCACATGTGGCGGTAGCTCAGGCCAGTTTTGCTTTGGGAGGTGAAGATCGCCCGAGTGGGGCTAATTTCCAACCACAACAGGCGACTTTTGGCTTTGATCGCAGGGGATGGGGATCGGACCGGATTGGGCGATCGGTGGGCATTGCGGGTGGTGGTGGGCGGCTGGTCTGAAATCTCTGGGTAATCAAAGGCCGAGGTTGGGACGTCAATCAACACATGAAAGCGCTGAGGCGCACGTTGGTAGAGCGTGACGACCGTCTCAAAGGTGGAATGAATGGGCAGATCGAGGGAAACCACAGACAGGCTTGCGGGCAGCCGACGGTGTGTCAACATAAGAGGAACGTGGGGCGTGAACGAGGGTCGGTTTAGCAGAGTGGAAAATTGCAGCCGTCAACACTCGGCCAGAACGGGTTATGGACAGAGGTGACAAGAACGGGCTGGGATGCACCTTGAGCCGGACTGCGGAGCGTGAGGAACAGGGTCAAGCTTCGTCGGAGGAGAGGAAAGAGCCGAGAGTGTGAGTACTGCGGAGCTTCGGTGGCGTATGGATGATCGCAGCTCAACTCGCAGAACCGTAGCAAGGCGATCGTCAAACGGTAAGATAATTGCGCTGTTTGGGTGGGGTGTCCGGAGACTTTGCCAGGGTTCACGGCGAAAGTTTGGAAAGGGTGAGTCTGGACGATCGACAGGATCGGGAACCCTTGTTTAGGAATAGATCGAACCACAGGGGTCGTCCACCCTAATTTTTACCCATGGCAACGTCTCTAATTTTAATTGTCGAGTTTTACAACTATGCCTGCTTCAATCGTAACAGTCACCTCGACTGAGAACCATCAAGATTTATGCATTACACCGCCAGGTTCTGGCCTCGCGCTGCGGGGTCGTATCCAGATTCCAGGCGATAAGTCGATCTCTCACCGTGCTTTGATGTTGGGTGCGATCGCAGCGGGAAAAACCACGATCGAAGGCTTGCTTTTGGGCGAAGATCCGCGTAGCACCGCCGCCTGTTTTCGGGCGATGGGTGCGGAGATCTCAGAGTTAAATACCCAACAGGTTACGGTACGCGGGTTGGGTGAAACGGGTTTGCAAGAGCCCGCCAATATTCTGGATGCGGGAAATTCCGGTACAACCATGCGGCTCATGCTCGGGTTGCTGGCCGCACAGCCGGATACCTTTTTTACGGTGACGGGTGATGCTTCCTTACGATCGCGTCCGATGTCACGGGTGATCAATCCCTTACGTTCGATGGGAGCTAGCATCTGGGGACGCGATGGGGATAAACTGGCTCCCCTCGCCGTGCGTGGTCAAGCCCTGACAGCGGTTCGCTACGATTCTCCGATCGCCTCAGCTCAGGTTAAATCCTGCATCCTGCTAGCCGGACTCCATACGGAGGGACAAACCACCGTCACCGAGCCCTCCAAATCCCGCGACCACAGTGAACGGATGTTAGCGGCCTTTGGGGCTCAAATCGACCTTGATCCGGAGACGAACGGGGTCACGATTACGGGTGGGACGACGCTGCGCGGTCAGCATGTGATCGTGCCAGGAGATATCAGTTCGGCAGCATTTTGGATGGTGGCCGCCGCGATCGTCCCAGGGTCGGATCTGACGATCGAGAATGTGGGGATTAACCCGACCCGCACGGGCATTTTAGATGCCCTAACCTTGATGAATGCCGATATCACCCTCGAAAATAAACGCGAGGTGGCGGGCGAGCCGGTAGCTGATTTGCGGGTGTGTTACAGCCAGCTCGAAGCTTGCGAACTGAGTGGCGACATTATCCCGCGTGCGATCGATGAGATCCCGATCTTGGCCGTGGCGGCTCTGTTTGCGAAGGGAACCACCAAGATCCGTGATGCAGCGGAATTACGGGTCAAGGAAAGCGATCGACTGGCCGTCATGGCAACCCAGTTACACGCGATGGGAGCCACGGTCACAGAATATGCCGATGGGATGGATATCGTTGGGGGGGCTACACTCCACGGAGCGGAAACCGATAGTCATAACGATCACCGGATTGCCATGAGTTTGGCGATCGCAGCTCTCCGCGCCCAAGGCACGACAACCATTCACCGTGCAGAATCGGCCTCGATTTCCTATCCCAATTTTATTGAAACCCTGAAATACACCCTGGATGATGTGGAATAAGCCCGCATGGTTCCACGATCGGTGGTCATTCATCAATCGCGAATAATGAATGGCCACCGATCCGGTTCGCCCGGATCACACCGGCTGAGGAAACAGCCGCAAATCAGGACTACACCACAGCCGTAACCTGCTGTATCACCGTGCTGGCAATTTGATTGAGCGGGAGAATAAATTTCGCTGCATTGAGGGCGATCGCCTCTTTTGGCATACCGAACACCACGCAGGAGCTTTCATCCTGGGCGATCGTGCTTGCTCCCTGACGGGCCATATCTAGCAGCCCCGCCGCTCCATCGCGCCCCATACCCGTAAGCAGGATGCCCGTGGCGCGACTGCCAAAGGATTGAGCCACTGATTCAAACAGAACTGTAACAGAGGGGCAGTGACCATCCCGCAAATCCCCCTTGGTGCAACGCAAAATTCCAGACCGATCGATCGTCAAGTGGGCCGCCTCTGGCGCAAAGTAAACATGACCGCTTTGGGCTCGCTCACCGGCCTGGGCAATCTTCACCATCACGGCACAGTCCGCGTCTAACCAACGCACGAGTCCCCCGAGGAACCCTTGACTAATGTGTTGGGTGCAGAGAATGGGAACCGGAAATTTGGCCGGTAGTGCCGCTAAGATCGTACTCAACGCCTGCGGGCCACCCGTGGACGCACCGATCGCCAGAATGCGACTAGGAGGTTGCTGTGTGGCGGGTACTCCCCACGGGAGGTTCGAGGGTTTTGCCGCGCTGGACGGGGAATGGGTGGGAGCTGGAGGCGTTGGAACTCCCCAGGTTGTGCGGTTAAGTGTGGGATGCAGGGGTGGTGGTGAGGAAGTTTTGGGAGTCGTGTTTGGGGTGAGCTGGGTTCGAGACTCGGGCCGGGGTGATTGATTGGATCGATCGGTGGTCGGTGGTGCAGAGGGTACTGATGTCGATCGCGACGTCGATCGCGCCCGCACTGGCGACCCATGCCGCGAAAACACAACAACACCGGCTAAAATGCGGATTTTCTCCAGCAGTTCACGCTCGAGAATCTCACGATCCACCGTGACTCCACCCACCGGTTTGGCCAAAACATCCACCGCTCCAGCATCTAAGACCCTAAACACATTTTCCGTATCACTGGCTTGCACGGAAGCGCTTAAAACCAGGATGGGACGCGGAAAGCGCTGCATCACTTCACTGGTCAAAGCCCAACCATCCATCTCGGGCATGTGCAGATCGGTGCAGATCACATCTGGATTGAGCCGAGGAATTAGGTCGAGCGCTTCTTTACCGTTGCACGCTGTTCCCACCACTTCAATCCCGCTGGCATTGGCCAACATCCGTTTGAGAACCAGCAAGACAACCGGAGCATCTTCAACGAGTAATACACGAATGGTCAAAGCTAAAACTCCTCAGGTGAGATGCAACTGACCTGATCACGATGATCGAATTAGGGGGAAACCGGACGCGATCGCACATAGCCAAAAGCATAAGGTACAACTCTTTTTCGTACTAGATCCAGCACACAAATCTCGATAACAGCAAACTGGATCTTACGGAAGGCGGGGGACAGACTGGAACCGCTGGGTGTCAAGCTGGAGGAGTGCGTCACGTGCTGGGTACGTTGCGAACGTCTGGCAAACAATCACAGAGTTCAAAAAAACGATCAGAAGCTGTTTCTAAACTATTTTGTAACCCTTGATGCATAAGGATTTCAGCGTTTTTGGCTCACACAGGAAATCCTATATAGGACTAGGGTTTGAGCGATCTTTAGAAACAGCTTCTCATCAAACCGATCAAAAAATTCACATCATCTTAAGAAATTAAGCAACTCCCAAGGAAGTGGGACTAGATAAGTCGGCGTAGGGTTTCAATCAGCACATCTTGATTGAAGCTGCTTTTGGTGATGTAGGCATTGGCTCCCGCGTCGGCTCCCCGGCGTCGGTCTTCATCCGTAGCCAGGGACGTTACTAGAATGATCGGCAATTCTGCATAGCGATTATTCTGGCGGACGCGGGCAGTGAGCTGTAGGCCGTCTAAATTCGGCATCTGAACATCGGAGACGATCGCATCGAATTGCTCGCCCCGCAGTTTGTTGAATGCATCTAGGCCATCAACGGCAGGCACAACTTCATAACCTGCGGCCTCGAGAATGCGTTTTTCCTGGGTGCGGGTGGCGATCGAATCCTCCGCCAACAAAATACGCTGTTTAACATCACTGGGAGCCGCTGGGGCAAAGGCTGCCGCTTTAACCGTTCCGCGTACAGACTCCACCAGATCCGGCGGATGTAGCACCATACAGATCTCGCCCGTACCGAGAATTGTGGCTCCGGAGACGTTCCGCACCCGCTGCAACAGTTGGCTTTGGGGTTTGAGTAACGTGTCTTGCTGGTCGATGAGTCGATCGACCACGATCGCCAGGGATTCACCATCGACGCTGAGGATAATGCAGGACAAATACTTCCGATCGTCCAAGGTGACGGCATTGGGAAGCTGGAGCAAATCGCTCAGATGCGCCAGGGAAATCGGCAGGTTATCCACTAGGATCGTTTCACGGTTTTCCATCAAGAAAATATCGCTGGGTTCGATCGTGGTTGTGCTACGCACGTATTCAACCGGGATCGCGTACGGTGTGTGGTTGATTTCCACCAGCAAGACGTGGGTGGTTGACAGCATACTGCCCAGTTCAATATGCATGGTGCAGCCACGACCCCGTTCGGAGTTGATGGTTATGTTGCCCTTGAGGTGTTCAACGTTGGCACGTACCACATCCAAACCCACCCCACGCCCGGACACCTCGGTCACGAACGATCGGGTCGAAAATCCCGGCATAAAGATTAACGATTGGATTTGGGCCGGAGTCATCGCGGCTAACTCTTCCGCCCGACAGATATTGTGTTTGATCGCCGTTTGTTCAATTTTTTTCAGATCCAGACCGCGACCATCGTCACTCACCTCGATCGCGATACTATTCGCCGACTGATAGCCACGCAAAATTAGGGTTGCTTCGGGCGATTTACCCAAGCGCTGCCGTTCTTCTGGGGATTCGATCCCATGATCGATCGCATTGCGGATGATGTGCATCAGTGGGTCTTTCATCTCCTCCAACACACGCTTATCCGCTAACGTGTCTTCCCCTTCAATCATGAAATTAATCTGTTTTTCCTGGCTCCGAGCCAAATCACGCACCATGCGTGGATAGAGATTAAAAATCGTGGACAGGGGCAGCAAGCGTAGGGTTTGAATTCCCTCTTCCAAATTGGATGTCACCGCTTCCAGGCGAGCGGTATCTTCACTAATCGCCAGTTGCAGGCTTTCGACCTCTGTGGTGAGTTCCTCAAGCTGTTGTTCGAGGGTTTGATGGTATGCCTGAATTTTCTGAAAAACGCTCTCCTCTTCCTTACTGAGTTTGAGGTTACGCAACGCATCCCAGGCAAAGCGATTGGCAAAAGCGCCACGATTGAGACGCTCACACTGCGCGGCGATCGCCTCAATTTCCATCATCCGATGGGCAATGCGACTTTTTGAGACCGTCAGCTCTCCAGCCTGCGTCATCAGCGCGTCTAGATGGCTCGTCGCGACGCGAATCGTATCAATCCGATAATTGCCCTCCGGATGATTGGATCGTCCCAGGGCTTGGTGGGTCATTTCCTCGACTAAATCGGTTTGAACCGGAGCTACTTCCCCTTGGTTGATGTGAGGTTTGGGGGATGTTTGGGGTGTTGTGGGGGGTGTTGAACCGGAGGGAGGGGCTTGATCCGGGTTTGAGGTTCGTGGGTTGGGGGTGGGAGGGGTTGCTGGTGTACTGGATGTGGAACCCTGTGCGGTGACGGGTTGGCCCTGAGTTGCGGTGCTGGGCTGTTCCAGATCTGCGATCGCAGTGGCAATCTCAAAATCCGTGGGAATCCCCTCCGTGGCCTGACGTACCAAGGCTCGAATGCGATCGAGACCCAGGGCCAGACGATCGCAGAGTTCAGAGGTTAGGGGAACCTGTCCTGTTTTGACGGGGATAAGCTGCTGCTCCCAAGCATGAGCCAGGGGAACCAGCGCCTCAACCCCCAACATCCCAGAGTCTCCCTTAATACTGTGGATCTCGCGTAGCACAGCATCGAGTCGGTTGTGATCATTCGGATGTTGTTCGAGATACAGCAGTCCACTATCTAGACTTTCGAGGTGGTCGGCACTCGCCATCCGAAAGGTATCCCGCAGTTCTTCGTCATCAATAAAAGTCGCCTGTTGCAAGACGATTTTGGGGCGGGAGGGGATCTGTCGCACTTGCACCTCTGGGGCCGCCGTAGGGGAGCGATCGTTATGGTCAGCCTCAAGAGATGGCGTAGCCTCTGGTGTGGACATCTCCGCCTTATCCTTGGAAGACTTCTCGTCCGGCCCGATCGCTTCTACCCCGGTCGGTATGGCCTCCGTTGCCACGGGTTCCACGGCTCCAGACTCTACAGTCTCAGGCTCCAGCTCATCCGAGTCCTCAGGTGCGATCGCCGACGTGGTCACCCGTTCTGGGTTCATGAGCTGCGCCAAGATATAAAACGTCTGCACACCCGCCGGATTACCCGTAATTGCCTCATCCACCAGCCGTTCGATCGCCTCTAACCCCTCGTGGAGGGTCGTGATCACCGCTTCTGACAGCGCAAGCTGACCGGCCACCACCTGCTTGGTCAATTCCTCCCACTGACGCGCCAGGGTGGCGATATCTTTGAGACCTAACATACCCGCACTGCCCTTCATTGAATGGGCTTTGCGTAACATGGTGTCAATGGGTGATCCTTCTAGCTCACCCGACTCAGCAAGATGCTTAAGGCCATCACGCATTCCTCCAAGCTCGTCAATGCTGGCACTCTGAAATACATCTCGTAGCTCTACATCTTCGATCTGCATACTCAAACGCCTGTCAAGGGCCTAGATTTGATCCGATTTACCCATTTAAGCGGAGGTCTGGTGTTGGCTCGTGCTTAGACTCCGTTCACCGATAACCATCCATCCTTACTTTAGCGAGGGTGAAACCTAGAATTCGAGAATATCGACTCCCATTCACAAATGTTCAATCTCGATCTCGATTTAGCGTATGCCGTGGGTTTGTCTTTAAAAGTGGCGAGTGGCGCCATGGTATTGGTGATACCGATCGGGGGTGGGGTGGGGTATATCTTGGCACGGTATCGTTTTCCGGGGCGGCGCTGGCTGGAGGCGATCGTCATGTTGCCGCTGGTGTTACCGCCGGTGGCCGTCGGCTTTTTTCTGCTGATCTTGCTCGGGCGCAATGGTCTAATTGGCCGCATGATTTACCAATTCACGGGTCAAACCTTGGTGTTTTCCTGGCTCGGAGCTGCGATCGCCGCTGCGATCGTCGCTTTGCCACTGATGGTAAAAACCACAAAAGCCGCCTTGGAAAACGTTGATCGGGTTTACCTCCAAGCGGCTGCAACCCTCGGCTTAGACCCGATCGCGGTGTTGTGGCGGGTTTGGTTGCCCCTGGCGTGGCGTGGCATTTTGGCCGGAATGGTTTTGAGTTTTAGTCGTGCGCTTGGTGAATTTGGCGCGACGCTCATGGTGGCGGGAAATATCGCACGGGTGACGCAGACCATACCGATGGCCATTTACGATGCCGTCCAGGTTGGTGACGACGATCGCGCCTTGGTCTTGGTCGGTTTACTCAGTAGCTTATCGATCGGCGCGGTTCTACTCAGTAGCCATCTTGAAGGAACACCCAACTCCTCCCGTTAATCTGGGATGCCGCCTCCGGTGTTCCCCTTACAACCTCATGAAGTTGTTAACGCTGCTACCCAAAACAACATATCCACCAAAATCGTACTTAAAACCGCACCCGAGAACGCCCAAGCTGACAATGAGGGGCGCGAATGGACGGGCGATCGCAACCACAGCGGCACAAGCCCCACGATCATTAACACCGCCGCCAAAAGAATCGCTAAAGCTGTGCCAAAGGGTGAGTTCACCCGTTCTAAGGCACTATGAAAGATCGGCATGACGAGATTCGGCTCAGCGTTCATGAGCTGACGCCAGTGGCTCATCAAACCTGTGAAAAAGAAATACACATCCGTGATCGCCGTGCCGAAAAGCGAGCCGATCGCAAACCAACTCCCCACCAGCAAACGATTACGTGCGATAAACCACAGCGGTAGCGGCAACGCCAAACACTCGATCGGCAAATGCCACAGCGGCTCCCAGCGCATCCAGCCCCAATAAATCGACCCGGCGAACCAACTGCCCGCAAACCCCAACAGCAAATCCCCCCAAAGCCAGGTGTGATGCTTCTGAAGCAACACATAACTCAACCCCACCCAGCCCAGCGTGAGCAGAACACTCAAAACCGGAACCGTACGCACCAGCGGCGCTTCGATGAAAACGGGCACGGAGACAAGAAAGACCGAGGCAAAAAATATCCGCCAATGTGCATTTTTACTCAACGTCCATCTAGCTCCAGATTCGGCAGTTATGCCAGAACCTGTAGTGTAGAGTTTTGGACTGGCGGACGATGGTTGCAGCAAGGGATTGTTAACATTTGCAAAGTAACTTCATCACGATAGCATAACGATTCTCAATGCTTGGCAAGATTCAAGCTTATCGTCCCGTTTATCCCTGGGCGAGGTGAAGAAAACCACCGCCAACTAACGATTTCGACAAATTGTTACGACTCTCTTAACGTTGATTGGGATAGGCATTTTTAGAGAATTTAGGGAACGATCGAGCTGTGTCGCTCACGATCGCCGTACCGGACCGTTTCTCAGAAAATGGGCTGCCTTCTCATAATCTGGCGTAACGCTGGGCGCTATGCTCAGAATTACGACCCAATTGTCGCACTGATTGAATCCCTCGTTTCGGCGCACTGCGTCGCGAGTTCACGGGACTACGAGATATCAAGCCTTCGTCCTCATACCATTGCTACCGTCGCTGTTTTGCCCGATCGCCGATCGTCTACCGCCATGCCTGCCACCCCTGACACCACCGCCCACCGCCCAGAAAATGACTGGCGTTTGTTTGCACGTCTCCTACCCTACGCCCGCCAAAACAAACCCGTCCTGGTGATCGTGGGAATCTTGATGTTGCCGCTTTCCTTTATGGGATCAGTGCAGCCGATCCTCATTGGTCAGGCGATTTCGTTTGTGCGTCAAGAGCCGCAGGTGTGGTCTTGGCTGGCGGAAAAAACGATTTCAGACGGAATGCTGATGCTGATCGTGTTGCTGTTTGCCAGCATCTCATTGCGGTTGGTGCTGGAGTCGGGACAGGGCTATCTGGTGCAGGTGGTCGGGCAGCGAATGACGGCGCAAATTCGCACGGATTTGTTTGAGCGGGTGACGTCGCTGTCGATGAGCTTTTTCGATCGAACGCCCGTGGGTAAGTTAATCACCCGCTTGACCAGTGATGTGGATGCCCTCGGTGAGGTGTTTTCGACAGGGGCGATCGGGGTGATCACCGATTTAGCCAGTATTTTGATGATCACGGTGCTGATGTTTCTGTTGCAGTGGCAGCTTGCACTAATGTTGGTTTTACTGCTAGTGCCTGTGTCCTGGGTGGTGGTGTATTTCCAGAAGCGCTTTCGGATTGCCAACTATCGCGCTCGTGAGGAACTGTCCAAGCTCAATTCGTTTTTGCAGCAAAATATCGCCGGGATGAATGTGGTGCAGTTGTTTCGCCGTGAGCGCTACAACGCGGAGCTGTTTCGATCGAACAATCAGACCTACGTGGATGCGGTTGATGAAACGATCTTTCTTGACTCGGCGGTGTCGGCAACCTTGGAATGGGTCTCACTGGTGGCGATCGCGAGTGTGCTTGCCCTCGGTGGTCGGGAAGTGATGAATAATGAAATGAGCTTCGGGCTGCTTGCGTCGTTTATTTTGTTCGCCCAGCGTTTTTTCGAGCCGTTGCGCCAGTTTGCCGATAAGTTCACCTCAATTCAGGCGGGACTCACGGCGGTTGAACGGATCGCCGAACTGTTACGCGAACCGATCGTGATCGAAGATTCCGACACCGCCATCTCAGGCGCCCTAGACAATCACGACCAGCAAACCGGCGAAATTCGCTTTGAAAACGTCTGGTTTGGTTACAAGTCTGATGAGTTCATCATTAAAAATCTCAGCTTTACCATTCGTCCCGGCGAAAAGGTCGCCTTGGTGGGGCCGACGGGCGCAGGCAAAAGTTCGGTAATTCGTTTGCTTTGCCGTCTGTATGAACCCCAACAGGGTCGCATCCTGATCGATGGCATTGATATTCGAGAGCTACGCCAAAGCGAGCTGCGTAAACATATCGGCGTGATTTTGCAAGACGGGTTTCTGTTTGCGGGCGATGTGAAGAGCAATATTAGTCTGGGAGACGATTACAGCTTCGATCGCATCCGTGAAGCCGCTCATCAAACCAATATCGACGGGTTCATCGAGCAATTACCCAACGGCTACGATACCCAACTGCGTGAGCGGGGTACGAACCTCTCGGGCGGCCAGAAACAGTTACTCGCATTTGCCCGTGCGGCGATTCGCGATCCGAAAATTATGGTGCTAGACGAAGCCACCGCCAGCCTCGATGTGGGAACCGAAGCGCTGATTCAGACGGCGCTCGATCGCCTCTTGCAAGACCGCACCGCGATCGTGATCGCCCACCGCCTTTCGACCATTCGTAGCGTCGATCGCATTTTTGTCCTCAAACGGGGTGAGCTGGTGGAATCGGGCAGTCATGAGGAATTGTTGGCGATCGATGGCCTCTACGCCGGTTTACACAAGCTCCAAAAGCTCGGCACCTAGGGGAAATGCAACAACGGCATCGCACAACCGTTGCTGAACCCTAACCTTTTGATCGGATGAATCCCTACGATGAACCACTACCCCGCCCCGAGAACCCTCCTGATTTTGGACGTAGAAACCACCGGCCTAGACCCCGAAGCCGATGAACTGATCGAACTCGGCGCAATTCTCTACTCCGTACCGCATCGCACCTCGATCGCCCAACTTTCGACCCTAATCCCGATCTCCGCCGCCAACACCGCCGCCGCCATCAACCGCATTCCCGCCGACGCCACGCATAACCTCAGCGCCGCAGACATCGAACTGACAATGCGTCTATTGCAAACCTGGCTCGATCGTGCGGATTATCTGGTCGCCCACAATGCCGACTTCGATCGCACCTGGCTCGGTCAGCCTCCCACCCCCACCAGCGATAAACCGTGGTTATGCACCTTTGAACATTTCCAATGGCCCCGCAACGACAAACCCACCTCCCTGATCAACACCGCCCTCAATCACGGCATTGGCGTCAGCAGCGCCCATCGCGCCCTCACTGACTGTCAACTGATCGCGGCTTTATTCGATCGTGTCGATCCCTTTGAAATCTTGCTAGCCGATGCGATCCGTGAGTCCTTCGAGGTGAAATACCGGGCGATCGCCAATGTTAGCTATGAACAGCGCGATCTCGCCAAAGCTCGGGGTTATCGCTGGGATGGTGGTCGGCGGGAATGGTACAAGGAAGTTGGCGCCAGTGTTTTGAGTGACTTTATTCGGCTTGAAAATCAGGAAGCGGGCTTTACGGTTGGGGTGGGTCGTAAAATTCCAGCCGCCAACTCCTGCCGTTAGCCGCTGAAGTCGATCGGCAATCTGAGCGGTGACCCTGGAAGTCCATTCACGATGGATCACGAATGACGTTGGTGGTGTCGCACAGGATCAACCCGTGAGCATAAAAATCAAAAAAGTACTTGACGTTTCTTTATTGGTCTAGCTATATTATCTAAGCGTCGAACGCAATGGGGCGTCGCCAAGCGGTAAGGCAGCGGGTTTTGGTCCCGCCATTCAGAGGTTCGAATCCTTTCGCCCCAGTTCAAA
>RDYZ01000325.1 GCA_004293855.1 Oscillatoriales cyanobacterium
AAAGGCAGAATCCGCCAAGAAATAAAACGAGTCGGGAGTATTGGCGGCTCCCTGTTCACGTGGCGTTGCGCCCCGTTCTTCAGAATTTAGCATCGACCCCACACCGATCGAGCTGCGATCGAAGAGATGGGTTCCCGCGATCGCCAAACCGCCCGCGAGTCCGGCAATGAGTGCAAATTTAATCATGCCGCCCACGGGAGATGAGGGCGAGTCAACCTCCTCCGAATGGGGGCGATTAACGGCGGGTGGAGACGGTGGGGCGATGGACGAAGGAGTCGGGTTTGAGGCAGGCGATCGCCCTGGGGAGGCGGGCGATCGAGCGGGAGCTGTTACCGGAACCGTCGGACGGTAGACCGGTGCAACGGCGACGGTTGCATCGGTTGCGGGTGGGGCCGCTGGTCGGGGTGGGGTGGGGGACTGGCTGGACTCGGAGGGGGTGGGTCGTGCATTGGGTGATCCGTTGGGCGATCCGTGTGGGAAGGCGTTGGGTGAACCATTCGGTGAGGCACTTGAGATCCCGTTGGGCGACGATCGCGACGGAGTGATCGGGGACGGCGCGATCGGTGCCGAATTCAGAGGGGGATGTGTGGGCGGAAACGCAACACTCGGTGTTAGGGGCGAGGAACCTGGCGGCGGGGAAAATGCCCCCGGTGCGGGCGGGTTGATGGGTCGCGGAGCGAGAAGCGCACTGATCGCATCACGGGCAGTGAGGTAGCGATCGTGGGGATGAGACGCGATCGTGCGATCGATAATCGTCCGTAAATGCGGCCCACAGTTAGGCGCGTGGGAATGCCAGAGAATCTCACCCGTACGGGGATCGGTGGGCAAATCCTGGGGATAACGCCCCGTCAGCAGGTAAATCGCCGTTAGCCCGAGGGCATAGAGATCGCTTGAAAACACCGGACGCCCAACCGCTTGCTCGCTGGGCATAAATCCTGGCGTACCGATCACGATGCTGCTCGTGGTTTGGCCGATCTCGTTATATTTGGTGCCCATGGTTTCCCGCACCGCCCCAAAGTCAATGAGAACCGGGAGACCATCACGCTGCCGCAGAATAATGTTGTCGGGCTTGATGTCGCGGTGAATCAGACCCCGATCGTGAACGTAGGATAAAACGGGAAGAAGCTGTTGCAGAAGTAAGCTAACCTCCGCCTCGGACAACACCCCCCGTTCATTGAGAAACTGCGTTAGGGTTTTGCCCTCAATCCATTCCTGGATCAGATAAAAGTGATCGTCGCGCACCAGGTAGGCGTAGAGTGTCGGAATTTGGGGATGCTCACCCACGGACTCCAGGATCGCCGCCTCACGACTGAAGCGATCGCGCACCAATTGCACAATATCCGGCTTCTCCGCACTGGATTTAAGCTGTTTGATCACACAGCGCCGTCGGGATGGCATCTGGGTGTCTTCGGCGAGATAGGTTTCGCCAAATCCGCCGCGCCCAAGGCTGCTAAGAACGTTGTAGCGATTGTCGAGCAGCTCAGGGGTCATAGCGTTCGCGTAACGGGACAGGTTAAACGGGAGAATACTTAGGATCAATTATAAGGCTCTGGACTTCATCCACTTTCAGCCCGAACGCACGCGACCGAACATAGCACCAAACCGCACCGGGTTTCAGGTTGAACCGTATACTCTCAAGAAGACCGATCGCGATCGCTGCGGTACACCGTTACGCCCCTACCCCATGCTCGTCCCCATCACCCGCGCCACCCTCGAAGAATTAATCCCCGCCACCGCCACCGGAGCGCAGTACATTTACGTGTGGGATGGGTTTGAAACCTTTGTGAAACGTGTAATCGGCTCGATCGCGGGGGTGTTCGTCGTTTGGCTCCTGAGTGGTCTGCTGCACTCCGATGGTCTCTCGTTGTTTTTAGGAATTTTTGTCGGACTGTACTGGCTCTGGGCTCCAGTGGCGAAGGCCAGTTTTCGCAACAATCGCAATCGCCGCTATCCCTATGCTGGATTTTGGCAAGGGCGAATTTTGGATGTGTATGTCACCGAGGAAGTGGTGAGTACGGAAGAGACGACGAATCAGTATGGTGAGTTGGTGATCGTGGAAAATCGCGAACGGCGACTGAATCTAGAAGTGGGCGATCGCACTGGGTTTGAAACCAGTCTGCAAGTGCCGTTACAGAAGCAACATAAACTCCTTGGGGTTGGGCTGGTGGTACAAATGATCGTTCTTTCGGAAACGCCCGATTTATCGAGTATTGCCAAGATGTCCGATATCTACGTTCCGAGCCGCAATCTTTGGGTGAGTGATTATCCCGTGGTGCGTCACGATGCGTTTGTGAGTGTGAGCCAGAAAATTATTGGGCGGGTGAAGGCGGAGGCCCCACGATCGGCGTCCACTTCCCGATCGGCGAACGCTTGGGATCGCCCCGATCACCCGGATCGCCCGGATCAACCAACTCGCCCGACTCGCCCGACTCGTGACCGCTACGGGAGCGCTAAGCCGAACCGTGAGCCTGAGTATCCGGAACGGGATCGCAGGATCGATCGTCGCTATGCGGACGATGAATTCAACGGGGATCAAGGCGATCGCCCCCCCTATCGTTCCCCTAACCGCTCACCCAATCGTCCGTCCGACTTTCCCCGTCGCTAGGGGCGATCGTGGCGGTTTGATCCCCGAGACAGTGCACCATCGCTTCATCGAGTCCCAATTGTGCCAAGAGAGAGGGACGATTGCAGATCGATGAATTGGCGGTTGGATCGGGGGGATCGGTGTCCTCCTGAGGGTTGAAAGGTTCCAATGAAGACTGATACTGGGGCTTTTTCCCGAGTAGCCAATAGGTTTTCATCTCCCCCTTGCCCTTCACCTCGATCGTGCCGCGTGCTTCGAGAATGTACTTCTCCTTGAGGTGATGGTAGGTGCTTTCCGTGACTTGAATCTGGCCCGGATTGCCCGATGACTCCATCCGTGAGGCCACATTGACAGCATCGCCCCACAGGTCATAGATAAACTTGTGGATACCAATCACCCCCGCGACCACGGCTCCGGTATTGATACCAATGCGGATCTGGATTGGATGGCTTGGGTCATTGCGATCGCGATTGAGCTGTTCGATTTCGTGGCGCATCGCGAGGGCAGCATCGGCGATACATTCGGCATGATCGACCCGAACCGTCGGCAATCCACCCACCACCATATAGGCATCCCCGATCGTCTTGATTTTTTCCAGTTCGTAGTGGCGAGTGAGGCGATCAAAGGTCGAAAAAATATGATTCAGCCGTTCAACCAACTCCAGGGGCGTGACGGAGGAGGCGATATGGGTAAAGCCCACAATATCGGCAAACAGGATCGTCACCTCATCAAAGCGATCGGCGATCGGGCGTGAATCAATTTTGAGCTGGGCGGCGATCTCCGGTGGCAACACATTTAATAACAGTTGTTCCGATCGATCCCGCTCCGATCGCAACTCCCGCGTTCGCTGCTCGACCCGTAATTCCAGTGTTTCATTCGCCTGGTGTAGTTCGTCTTGCGTGGCTTCGATTTCCTGGAGATACCGCTTTAAGGTGCGCAACACCATGACCCACGCGGGAATCAGCAACACTAAGGTGCAACCCGATACAATGCCCGACAGCATTAATCGACGACGATAACTTTCAATTTTGGCCTGAACTTGTGCCTCGATCGCGGCCTGCCGTTCCATAACCCCCGCAGAATAGCGATCCTTTTCCTGGGTGTAGGTCGGACTTAGCAAGAGAGCCAACGCCGCTTGGGCTTGACCCTGTTTGACCAACTCAAAGGCTTGCTCCTCCATCGCAACCAGCTTTTTATTCGCGGCTTCGGTGGCGGCAGCGTCGTTGCTGTTGTAGGAAGCGGGGGCTAAATCAAGGGAAGCGGCGATCGTCGTGTCCAGTTCGGGAGCATGTTCTAAATACCGTTGTTCCCAACGCGGGTCACCCGTCGCCGCATTGAGCCGTGCTGACATCGTCAGCACCTCATCCAGATAGGTAATCCGATCGCTCAGTTGCTGCAATCGAAATTCATTATCGACCAAGCGGTTAAACGTACGATAGGACATCACCGTACTCGCCACCAGCGGTGTAAACAGCAAGAGCGTAGCGGCGGCGGTGGTTTTAACCAGATTGGTCGGTCGTCGAACTAGAAACATGGATGGACAACGATCGTCGCTGCGAACAAACCGCTAGACGAAAAAATAGACGAGAGCATGGGAATTGCCAGGAGGGCAGAGACGTTCGGCTGACATCCTCCTGGGTCTCATGACGGAGGGATGCCTCACCGGGATCACAGAACGCCTGGACTGATTCCCTATCGGTCTACAAGTCTAATCGCTGCCATCCTGAAACATCAGAATGTCTACAAAACGTTGATATTACTGAATGAAGATCCATCAATTACAGATCAATCCACGCTCTAACGAATAGCGCCGAAACGAGCAAACTGTTAAAATTGAATCGGCGGTAATCCGCTGGAAGCATACGGATAGCTCATCCATTAGGCGGCCCAGGAGCAACAGTTCAGACACTGGCAACCTGTATAGAGCACGAGACCCAAAATAAAACTTTAGCTCCGTCTGCTTGGGGGCACCAAGTGGACGTAAAACAAAAAGCCTGTGGAGTCGGTCTGGCGGGGACTTGAACTCAAATGAAAATGAATTCAAGTCTAGTCAAGAGGTTGAGAAGCAGGAAATCCTTGGTGTGAACCGGGGAATCTCCCGTCAACCCTATCGGGTATGCCGGGAGAGGATGTCAATGAGGTCGCTTGAAGTAACACACCGTGGTTGAATTCTCATCACGGCGCTCCTGAGCGTAGAGACAGGTCACCATCTCAAAACCTTCATCTCCCAAATCACTCAAATCGCGAAAA
>RDYZ01000216.1 GCA_004293855.1 Oscillatoriales cyanobacterium
AGTAAGCCGTCCTTATAGGTGAGCGCGATCGCCGATCCATCAATTTTGAGCTCACAAACGTAGGAAAAATCCGGAATTTCACCGATTTCCGCCTGAATGTGCCGCTGCCAGCGGGCTTCCCAGGCGCTAAACTCTCCCTGATCAAACGCATTTTCCAGGCTATAGAGCGGTACATCGTGGCGGACCGACTCAAACTGTGGTGATGGGCGATCACCCACGCGCTGGGTGGGGCTGTCCGGCGTAATCAGGTGGGGGTATTGCGCTTCTAATTCCTGAAGCTCCCGGTAGAGGCGATCGTAAACAGCATCCGCGATCGTCGGTGCATCAAGCACGTAGTAGCGATAGCTCGCATCATTGAGCTGCTGACGAAGCTGTGCAAACCGCTGTTGAGGTTCTGACATGGATAGAGTTCTCAGACCAAACACCGTCGTCTGACGATTCTACTGTGTTCACGATCAAACCTAAAATCAAGCAATAAAAAACGAGGAGACAAGCTCCTCGCTTCACCAATTCTTCCAGATGCACCTTGATGGCAAACGCCCAAAAATCTTTAAGTGTTTTTTTAGCGTTATGTCACTGGACTTATCTTACGTCGTTGGCTTGACTTTGCCTAGGGGGGAGAGACCCCTCAAATGATGATGAGGTCTCTCTTCTAGCCGTTAACATACCCGTGCAAATCCGGGCAATCGTCTAGGCTCTCACCCATCGATCGCAACGTCGCCGTTTAGGCATTTTGCGTATTGATGCTGTAGGAACCCGTCACCGGTTCAAAACTCGGATTGCTGATGCTTTCCGTTTGTTTGGTGAGCTGGTTGTACAAACGCTCCGTATTCGGGAAGTTCGTCGCCGGAAGGGTCGGGAAGCGACGGTAGGGAACCACGTCCTCACCGAACACTTGGGCATACTCCATGGACGAGACCATCGCGCTCACAAAGCTACGAATACCTTCCGTTGCCAGAATTTGGTTATATTTCCGGATTTCGGCTTGGTTAATCGGCGCACGACCCAGGAAGTGCTTCGTACCAAGTTCGATCGCCTTGGTATTGGGGTACGGCGTGTAAAACTCGCGGATGTACAGCTCCGAGGCTCCCAAGGATTCGATGAACTCCTTGACGGTAATCTCACCGTTACGTAGCTTGCTTTCCAGTTCCGTGAACTCGACTTTCACCACGTAGGGTTCGATGTCGCGCTCAAACACTTGACGGTAGGCAGCTTTGACAACGCTTTGCAGTTGCAACTCGTCATGGTGGCTGGTGAGCTTAAAGACCTTGGTTTGCTCGCGTTGCTTGCTGACCCCTTGACCGATCCGCATAGACGTATCCGGTGCGGTACGTGGGCTGCCGGAGGGTGTGCCGAGTTCGATAAAACGCGGCGTGACTTCGGGTTTGGTGAGCTTGCCGGTACTGCCGATCGAACCCGAACGGAGGGCTCGCTTCGCTTGGCCTGCCGGAGTGAGGTAGCGCTCGTAGGGAACGGTATCTTCGCCGAAGGATTCGCAGTATTCGTTACTGTCGATCATGGCGTCCACCAGAGCATAGAAGCCTTGTTTCGACGCCAGGTCAAAGTAGGCATTCATCTCATTGCGGCCATAGGTCGGGCGACCCAAGAGGCGACGGTGCATGAACTCGATCGCTTTACAGACATACAAGGATGTCCACGCCTGCTGACGGAAAGCACTCGATTTCGCCAACGCCCGCACGAAGTCGCGCACTGAAATCTCGCCATTTTCCAGACGAATTTCTTCGACTTTCAGCCCTTGACCTTCGTAAACATCGCGGCCAAACACCTGACGGTAGGCAGCCCGGATGATCACCTGGGTCGAGCTTTCTGAGTAGCGAATGCTGGTGTTACCCGACGATCGCGAAATCGTACTCGGCACTTGGTCGAGCTTGAACACCTTAGGACCGAGCGAACCCGGAGCTTTGGGACGAGCCGCCGGATTGCTGAGCTGGTTATCGATACCCGCACCGTTGCGAATGAGAATGCGGCGTGTGTCTTTATTGAACGGAGCCGGAGCGCTGCTCGGGTTGCGCGTTTCTTTCGGGAAGATCGCACCGAATTGGATTTCCAGCGGATCGTTGCCCGTACCGTAGGGGTGCTGGTCGGCTAGCGGTTGCTCATAGCTGGCGAACAGCGTAATGAACTGCGGAACTTTGCGGAAGGGTGCGCTGTAGTTGAACAGGTCAAACTGAGCGCCCCAGTTGCGGCATTCCTGGGCTTCTTGGCCAAAACCACGCTTGTAGGGAACGGTTTCTTCACCGAAGTAATCCGCGTATTCTTGCGAATCGACGAGAGCATCGACGAGCTTCGGTAGGCCACCTTCCGAAACGATCGCAAAATACTTCTGAACTTCCTCACGCGAGCTCGGCGCACGGCCCAGAATGTGACGGAATGCGAGCTCTAGGGCACGGCTATTGATAAACGGTTCAAAGAACTGTTTACGGTAGAGCGGCGACTTGCACAGGCGACGCACGAACTCTTTCATCGAGATTTCGTTATTCTTGACCTTCGATTCCAGGTCAGAAACACCCTGGCCGTAGGCACGCAGAATATCTCGCTCAAAGATCTGGCGGTAGGCCGCTTTGATCGTTTCGTTTTTCTCAACGCCCGACAGTCCGGGCTTCATCACGTACTTGGGACGACGCTCAGAAGCTTCCGCATAAATTTGCGGCAGCTCTAGACCTTGCTGATCGGTGGTTGGGCGTTGACGCTGCTTATTCGAGGGGGTCGGTGCTTTGAATTCCGTTAGGAGTACATCAAAGTATGTGCCGACGATTTCGCGAGCTTCAGCATCTTCACGGAAATAGGCGATCGAGGCTTGGCGCATGGTCTGAATCGCGACGATCGTGGCCGGAGTCGAGCACGCCCGCTCAATAATTTCGCGCAGACCCCGCACGTTGACCGTAATGATATTCGGATCACCCGCAACGATCGCGTAGGTGACGTAGCGCAAAAACCAACCCATGTCGCGGAGCGACTTGGTCATATTGCGCGGGCCATAGCTGCTGACACTAATCGGTCGGAAACCGGCTGGAATGGAGCCAGATCCCGGAGCGGTAAACAACGCTTTGAGTCCACTGAAGATCCCCCCACCACCGTCAGCATCCGTGTAGGTTACTGCTGTTAGTTGAGTCGCACCGGCCATGGCCATCTGAGCCTCGGGCGCAGGTCGCTCCGCGAAGTTCAGGGGTGATCCTCCCGTGAAAATACGGTTGGCGGCACGGGAAACGATCAAATCTGACTTCAAGGTCAGAATTTGGGCAATTTCAACCCGCTTGACGCCGGACTGGAAGAAGGTATCCAGATCCGTGAGTTCACTAGCACCGAGATAGCGGTCTTGCTGTTCGGCTTGGGAGATCGTCGATACGGGAACGGTTCTGAAAATTTGCTGGCGCACGACAGACGTGCCACCACTAGCCTTAACACTCATTCGCTACTTCTGTATTAAAAACGACAGGAGGCAGAGGGGATTCGGAATATTGGTGAAACCACCAACGTCCGATCCTAGTACTGTTGTTCGGCGGTAAACGTTTCAGTTCTATTAAGCGTATGCAATTAAGAGAAGAAATATCTTTAAAATGCCGTCGCGACAGTCTCTCGTTTAAGACCTCAGTTGCGCGGATCATACCTGGATTCTCGCAACCGCTATGAGAAAACGAAAAGTTTTGTAACTTTACGCGACACAATCTGAGTCTTCTTGGGTAGGGTGGGCCGCACTCCTGCCGCCTCTGGGGTGTGAACCCAATCCTGAAATTGCCTAGGATGCTGACGCGAAACTGAAGCAACCCGGTAAGATCGACGTCCAATGTTGATCCTTGCGGTTATCCGTGCTGTGCTATGAATTCCTTTGCTTCGAGTTCCCCTGAGTCCGATCGCGATCGTGTCACCACTGCCGTCGCCTCGCTTTACGATACCTATCCCTTTCCGCCCGAACCGATGTTGGACGAAGCGCCTCCCGGTTATAACTGGCGCTGGCATTGGACGGCGGCGTACCACTTTTGTTACAACCGCAGACCCGATCGCCACAATGTCCGTATTTTGGATGCAGGCTGTGGCTCTGGTGTCAGTACGGAATACCTCAGTCACCTCAACCCCGAAGCGCAGATCACCGCGATCGATATTAGCCCCGGCACCCTCGAGGTGGCCCGCGAGCGTTGCCGCCGATCCAATGCTAGCCGCACGGAATTTCATCACCTCAGCCTCTACGATGTGGATCAACTGGAGGGTGAGTTTGACCTGATCAATAACGTTGGCGTTCTACACCATCTACCCGACCCGATCGCTGGTATTCAAGCTCTCGCCAAAAAGCTCGCACCGGGCGGCCTCTTTCATATTTTTGTGTATTCCGAACTCGGACGCCGTGAAGTGATCCTGGCTCAAAAGGCGATCGCCCTCCTGCAAGGTGATCAGCGGGGTGACTATACCGACGGGGTGACGATCGGGCGTAAACTCTTTGCCGCACTCCCCGACACCAACCGCCTCGTCATCGAAGATAAACGCCGCTGGTCAATGGAAAACCACCGCGACGCCAACTTTGCTGATATGTACGTTCACCCCCAGGAATTTGACTACAACATCGAAACCCTATTCGACCTGATCGATGCGTCTGGCCTCGAGTTCGTTGGGTTCTCCAATCCGTCCTACTGGGATCTTGATCGGCTAATCGGTTCTGACCCTGACCTGCAAGCCCGCGCTGCCAACCTGAGCGATCGCGAACGTTATCGCCTCATCGAACTCCTAGATCCTGAACTCAGCCACTACGAATTCTTCCTCGCTCGTCCCCCCTTCCAACCCACGGACTGGAGCGACGACGACACCCTACGTCGCGCCACCCCCAGCCTATCCCCCTGCTTACAGGGTTGGCCGAGTCCATCACTCTTCGACCTGAACTACCAAATCGTTAGCCTCGATGACTGCGAATTTCAGTTTATGCAAGCCTGTGAAGCCGGTGATCGGACGATCGATGCAATCCTCACCACGATCGACATCACGCTGGATCAAGTCCGCAACCTCGTAGCCCGTCAACTTGTCCTACTCAGCCCTTAGTTCTCCGTCACCCATCAAGTAAATCGAGCAAATCGCAAAAAATCCCCCCTTCTTTCCCCTGCGCTTCTAGCGCAATCGCCCCTTCATTTTCGGCCAATTCTTTCCCACAACTCCTCCAAAGGAAATGCCCAAGTCACAAGACTTTCAAGCCATTTCTCACCCTTGCAGATTCTTTTAAGTATTGTTACCACAGCGTGATATTATTGCACCTGGCTTGGGTGCTTAAGCCTTCTGCCATCTGAAGCATTTGTGTGTTGACGCAGCCCTCCAAGAAGAAAGCCTTGTGTTTTCAAGCCTAGAAGCCTGCCGTCCCGCACAGATCCCCAAGAACGACGAATTGTGTTATCCCATGCAAAACCCTTTGGGTGAGGACACCACAGTTAACGACACGTTGCCTCGGTTTCGACGAATCGATGACGAAAATCGCTTGCCCAAGCAATTACTTCGCAGCGAACCCGTCCGATCGAACCGCACCGACCCTGTTGCTGCTGTGTCCACCGCATCTACGACCCCCTCGTCGATGCAGGAGTACTACACTCTCAAGCGCTCGCTTTATCTTTCGACCTTAGCAATCACAGTCATCGGTTTCACCTCAGCCTGGATTGCCTACTCCGTCGATACAGCCTTGAGTTATCTTATTGGATCGCTCTCCGGTCTTTTGTATCTGCGGATGCTAGCGAAAGGTGTCGAGCGCCTCGGTGTGGGTGCGTCCAGCACCGGAGGCAATACTCGGCTCGCAATATTTGTGGGATTGATCGTTGTCGCCGCCCAAGTCGAAAGGCTCCAACTCGTTCCCGTTTTTCTCGGTTTTATCACGTACAAGATTGCGCTGCTAGTGTATAGCCTTGCGATCGGTCTGCGTGAGAGTTGGCAGCCTAGCTCAAACAAGCTGTAACCGTTTCGCAACTGCGATGTCGAACCTGTTCAATAGCCTCAGCGCTGCCACCTTGGCAAGCCTAGAGGTGGGCCAGCATTGGTACTGGGAAATTGGAGGCCTGAAACTTCACGGACAGGTTTTCCTCACCTCTTGGTTCGTTATTGCCGTTTTGGTGGTAGCTTCTACTCTGGCAACTCAAAGCATCCAGCGCGTTCCGAGCGGATTGCAAAACTTCATGGAATTTGGCCTGGAGTTTATTCGCGATCTCGCAAAGACACAAATTGGTGAAAAAGAGTATCGCCCGTGGGTACCGTTTGTCGGTACGTTATTTTTATTCATTTTCGTGTCGAACTGGTCTGGAGCACTAGTCCCTTGGAAACTCATTGAGATTCCAGCGGGTGAGCTTGCAGCACCCACAAACGACATCAACACCACAGTGGCTCTGTCCCTGCTGACCTCCCTCGCGTACTTCTACGCGGGCATCAGCAAGAAAGGACTCAGCTACTTTGCTCACTATGTTGAGCCCACCCCGATTTTGCTGCCAATCAACATTCTTGAAGACTTTACGAAGCCGCTCTCGCTGAGCTTCCGTCTTTTCGGAAACATTTTGGCCGACGAACTGGTGGTTGGCGTGTTGGTGTTCCTCGTGCCGCTGTTTGTTCCGTTACCGGTGATGGTTCTTGGCCTCTTTACGAGTGCGATCCAAGCGCTCATTTTTGCCACGTTGGCTGCGGCCTACATTGGCGGAGCGATGGAAGGCCATCATTAGAGGTTTGCCTCTAGTTCTGACTCACGATTAACGTTCGTGCTCGTTCGTCCCTTGAACGGGTCGCGACGGATGCAACCGTTCTCATTTCAATTCTAATTCGATCTTTCAGGAGAAAATCATGGATTCCACAGTTGCTGCTGCTTCGGTTATCGCTGCTGCTCTTGCTATTGGCCTCGCTGCAATCGGCCCTGGTATTGGTCAAGGTAGCGCCGCTGGTCAAGCTGTTGAAGGTATCGCTCGTCAGCCGGAAGCTGAAGGCAAAATCCGTGGCACGCTCCTCCTCAGCCTTGCGTTCATGGAAGCACTGACCATTTATGGTCTCGTTGTGGCGCTGGTTCTGCTGTTTGCTAACCCCTTTGCTTAGGTTCTAGCAGTCGAATTTTAGGGGCTGGAAGTTTGGCCGATGCCGGGTTTCTAGTCCCTGATTTATAAAAAACGGAGGCTAAATACCTAATGCATTGGACGGTATTCCTAGCTGAGACGGAAGGTGGCTTATTCGATTTTGATGCCACGCTTCCTCTCATGGCAGTTCAGTTTCTCATCCTAGTTACGATCCTCAACGCGACGTTCTACAAGCCGTTGGGTAAAGCGATCGACGATCGGGACGATTATGTGCGGGGTAACGAAACCACAGCACGCGATCGCCTCGAAGAAGTACGCCAACTCACCGAGCGCTACGAACAGGAGCTTGCCCAAACTCGCAAGCAAGCTCAGTCGATTGTTGCTGAAGCTCGTGGAGCAGCGAGCAAAATTGCGGCTCAAAATTTGGCAGAAGCGCAAGCGGAAGCCCTGCGCAAGCGCGAAGCCGCTGCGGCAGAAATTGAGCAACAAAAGCAAGATGCCTTTGCCTCTCTGGAACAGCAGATTGATGGTCTAAGCCGTCAAATGCTAGAGAAGCTCCTAGGATCTGAACTCGCCAGCCGATAGCGAGTTGGGTCTTTAACGAGCGCCTCGTTGCACTCGTTAGCCCGGACCAAACAGTGAAGTCATATGGATAAAGATCGTGGAGACTTTTTTGTGGCTGGCTAACGCTGGCAGCGAAGTAGAAAAAGGGTTCGGTATCAATTTCGATATTCTTGATACCAACCTCGTGAATCTGGCCATTATTATCGGCGTACTGTTTTACTTCGGTCGCGGTTTTATTGGTGGTATTTTATCTGAGCGTCGTAGCAAGATTGAAACGGCGATTCGTGAGTCTGAGCAACGTGCCCAAGCTGCGAAGCAAGCGCTAGATGAGGCGAAGCAAAAGCTTGCGAAGGCTCAAGCTGATGCCAAGCAATTGATTGCAGATGCTGAAGCTCGTGCCAAGGCAACCTGTGAGGCGATCGCTCTCGAGTCGGAGCAAGAAATTGCTCGGATGAAGGAAGCAGCAGCGGCAGAACTCAACTCAGATGCCAATCGTGCTACACGCGAACTGCGCGAACGAGCCGTTGCGTTAGCACTGGAGAGCGTCGAAAGCGAACTCAAACAGCGTATGAACGAGTCGGTGCAAAGCCAACTCGTGGATCGTAGCATCAGCATGATTGGAGGTTAGGCCATGCAAAGTGGAGTTAGCGCGAGTATTGTTGCGCCCTACGCTGAGGCTTTGATGTCAATTGCGAAGGCTCACAATGTTGTCGATGCAATTGGCGACGACGTCCAAAGCTTGCGTCAGATGCTGAGCGAATCGAGCGATTTCGCCCAGTTCCTAGCCAATCCGCTGGTTGGAGCTCAGACCAAAAAAGGTGTGTTGTCGCAAGTGACCCGTGATGGGTTTAACGCATACACCAAGAATTTTTTGATGCTGCTGGTCGATCGGAGTCGAGTGTTTCTGCTAGATGCGATTTGTGAACAGTACCAATCGCTCCTGCGTGATCTGAAAGGCATTGTCCTGGCAGAAGTCACCTCAGCGAGCGAACTCAGTCACGATCAAGTTGAAGCGGTGCGTGAAAAGGTGAAGTCATTCACTGGTGCGAACGGTGTCGATATATCGTTAAGCACGGATGCCGATCTGATTGGTGGTGTCACGATCAAAGTTGGCTCTCAGGTACTCGACGCGAGCCTGCGCGGTCAGTTACGCCGACTGGCGTTGAGTTTGAGCTAGCGTCTTTAAGTCAGTTTTTCAAAAACTAACCGCTTAAGGGCGTTTTCCGGTGACTCTTTGCAGTGTCACCGGGTCGATTGCTCGACTGCAAATCGAGGATTAATAACGGACGAAAACAATGGTAGCTATCAGACCAGACGAAATCAGCAGTATCATTCAGCAGCAGATCGAGCAATACGATAGCGATCTGCAAGTCTCGGATGTCGGTACGGTTCTGCAAGTCGGTGACGGCATTGCACGGATCTACGGCCTTCAGCAAACAATGGCGGGCGAGTTGCTCGAGTTTGAAGACGGCACGATCGGCGTTGCGTTGAACCTAGAAGAGGACAACGTTGGTGCGGTGTTGATGGGCGAAGGCCGGGATATCCAAGAAGGATCTTCGGTTAAGTCCACCGGTAAGATCGCCCAGGTTCCAGTGGGTGACGCCATGATTGGCCGTGTGGTCGATGCGCTCGGTCGTCCGATCGACGGCAAGGGCGAAATCGAAACGACGGAAACTCGCCTCATCGAATCCGGTGCGCCCGGTATCGTTGCCCGTAAATCCGTGTGCGAACCGATGCAAACTGGGATTACGGCGATCGACGCCATGATTCCGATTGGTCGCGGTCAGCGCGAGCTGATCATTGGTGACCGCCAAACCGGTAAAACGGCGATCGCGGTTGACACGATCATTAACCAAAAATCGGAAGACGTGATCTGCGTCTATGTGGCGATCGGCCAGAAAGCATCCACCGTCGCTCAGGTGATCGACACCCTGACCGAAAACGGCGCGATGGACTACACGATCGTTGTGGCTGCGAACGCTTCCGATCCGGCAACCCTGCAATACCTCTCGCCTTACACCGGCGCGGCCCTGGCTGAGTACTTTATGTACAAAGGCAAGGCCACCCTGGTGATCTACGATGACCTCTCGAAGCAAGCTCAAGCGTACCGTCAAATGTCGCTGCTGCTCCGTCGTCCGCCCGGTCGTGAAGCTTACCCCGGCGATGTCTTCTATCTCCACTCGCGTCTGCTAGAGCGGGCTGCAAAACTGAGCGATGCCCTCGGTGGCGGTAGCATGACGGCTCTGCCGATCATTGAGACCCAAGCGGGTGACGTTGCGGCCTACATTCCGACCAACGTGATTTCGATTACCGATGGTCAAATCTTCCTGTCGTCTGACCTGTTCAACTCGGGTCAACGTCCGGCAGTCAACCCTGGTATTTCGGTTTCGCGGGTTGGTTCGGCAGCGCAAACCAAAGCCATTAAAAAGGTTGCGGGTAAGATGAAACTCGAGCTGGCTCAGTTCGATGAACTCGAAGCCTTTGCTCAGTTTGCCTCGGATTTGGATGCTGCAACTCAAAAACAACTGGGTCGTGGTCAGCGTCTGCGTCAAACCCTGAAGCAAGCTCAAAGCTCGCCGCTACCGTTGGCGGAGCAGGTTGCGGTGATTTACTGTGGTGTCAATGGTCTGCTGGATGACATCGCGGTTGAGAAAGTCGTTGACTTTATCGCAGGTCTCCGTGATTACCTGAACACGAGCAAGCCGAAGTACATTGAGCTGGTTTCCACCACGAAAGCCTTAGGTGAAGAGGCCGAAGCCCTTCTGAAAGAAGGGATTGCGGAATTCACGCAATCGTTCCTCGTCTCGGCATAGTTCTCGATCGAGCGCGTTCAGTCTGAAGACGGTGTGTTAACCGCGCAGTGCTGGACGCGCTCGTGACTTTTTAGACTCAGGTTAAAGTCATGGCTAACTTAAAAGCGATTCGAGATCGAATCAAATCCGTTAAAAATACGCGCAAAATTACCGAGGCGATGCGTCTGGTGGCGGCGGCTCGCGTCCGTCGGGCTCAAGAGCAGGTTACGGCAACTCGTCCGTTTGCGGATGCTCTGGCACAGGTGCTCTATGGTTTGCAAAGCCGCCTCAAGTTTGAGGATGTGGAACTGCCATTGTTGCAACAGCGTGAAGTGAAATCGATCGCCTTGCTGGTAATTTCGGGCGATCGCGGTCTTTGCGGTGGTTACAACAACAACATTATCCGTAAAGCTGAGATTCGGGCGCAGGAGCTTGCAGCGGAAGGCAAAGACTACAAAATGGTCATTGTCGGTCGTAAGGCAATGCAATACTTTAAGCGTCGGAACTACCCGATCGATGCAACCTATACCGGCTTGGAGCAAATTCCGACGTCGGTGGAAGCTGCACAGATTGGGGATGAACTGCTGTCACTGTTTCTCTCGGAAACGGTCGATCGCGTGGAAATGATCTACACCAAGTTTGTGTCACTGGTGAGCTCGACTCCGGCGATCCAAACGCTGCTGCCCCTTGACCCTCAAGGTTTGGAAGCCGCAGATGATGAAATTTTCCGCCTGACCAGCCGGGGTGGCAATTTTGATGTGACACGGGAGAAGGTTTCGACCCCAGTGGCCGATCTGCCGCGTGACATGATCTTTGAACAAGACCCTGAGCAAATCCTGGATGCTTTGCTGCCGCTGTATCTGAATAACCAGATTCTGCGATCGCTGCAAGAATCGGCAGCCAGCGAATTGGCGGCCCGGATGACGGCGATGAGTAATGCGAGTGATAACGCAACCGATCTGTTGGGTCGTTTGACGCTGGTTTACAACAAAGCGCGTCAGTCGGCCATTACGCAACAGCTACTCGAAGTGGTTGGTGGTGCCGAAGCTCTGAAAGGTTGAATCTTTCCGGTTGTCTTTCGGGTAATCTGCGATCGCATTGTGCACTACGGATTCATTTCGATCGATCAACTAAAACGCCCTATCCAATCCTGGATGGGGCGTTTGTGCGTTTAGGATGGCGCTGAATGCTGCGCGACACTGGCAGCTTCGGATCGGGGAGACATTGCATAGCCTCACGATCGCCACAATTTCAATGAGCGTTGGCAAGATCAACACTCGAGGATAGCTTGGGTGGAGAGGGCAGGCTGTGATCCTTCAACTTGCTAGGATGAAATCGGGTTTAGACCCAGCTTTGATCGGATTCGGATTCACGATCGTTGGTGTCGTACATCCAATCATGATTGGCGCACCGGGCGCCATCATATTCCACTGCAACGCTTCGACGTAACCCAAACCCCTATGAAAATCCTGATGCTTTCCGCACCGTTTCCCTACCCGCCCACACGGGGTGGAACGGAAGTTCGCACGTTTAACTTGATGGACTACCTGCGCCAGCGTCACGAAATTACTTTGGTCACACAGCGCCAAGCGATGGTAACGGATGATGAGATCCATGAGTTGGAACGGTACGTTACACGACTTGAAGTCTTTCCGCCCAGTCGTGGCAATGCAGGCGGTGGTTTTTTGGGGAAGGCGAAACGGTTTGCAGAATTTTTGCGGGATGGCTGCCCATCCTACGTGCGATCGTATGAACAGCCACACATGCAGGCTTTGATCGATCGTGAGGTGGCCACCGGTCACTATGATGCGATTACCTGCGAGCACAGCATTAACGAAATTTTTGTGCGACCGGAATGGCGCGATCGGCTCAACACCGTGATTGATGTTCACAGCTCCGTGTTTGCCTCCTGCCGTCAGCAACTTGAAAATGGTGCAGCGGTTAATCCTCTGCGGGAACGCTTGAACCTCCCCTTACTCGAACGCTATGAACGTCAGCATTGTCAAAAGTTTTCGACCATTGTTGCCACCACCCCCGAAGATGGCATCCAGATGCGTGCCTTTAGCCAACACAGCCACATTCACATCATTCCCAACGGTGTTGACCTCAGCCTGTTTCCATTCCGCGATCCGGGTAGCCTGCCAACAGATAACCACCGCTTGATCTTTGTGGGTGCCATGAACACCGTGGCCAATATTGACAGTGCGATGTTTTTGGCGAAGGAGGTCTTTCCGCTGGTGCGCGATCGCTACCCCGATGCCACCCTAAGCTTTGTGGGTACGAGCCCCACGCCAGAGGTCAAAGCATTGGAAGCGATCGAAGGCGTGGAAGTGACCGGGCGTGTCCCGTCGATGGTGGACTATTTACATCGATCGGCGGCGTGTGTTCTCTCGATGCGGATTGGTTACGGAATTAAAAACAAGACCCTGGAAGCCTTAGCGGCTGGTGTTCCGGTGGTTGCCAGCGATTCGGGTTTGGAAGGATTAACCGTGGATGGTGTCCAGGATGGTCAGCCGGTTCCACTGGCGGCGCTGCGGGCCAATACAGTTCCGGAATACGTGGCCCAAATTTCGCGGGTGTTTGACGATGTGGATCTACGTCGATCGTTGGCGATCTATGGTCGTGAATTAATCGAACGTCACTTTACCTGGGAACGTGCGGGACAAGCCTATGAGGCGGCATTATTGGGGCAGCCGAGTCGTTCAGTTTACGTCGATTGAAGTCTATTGAAAGTCCATGTCCGATCGCCCCACAAATCGCGCCGATGCACTCCTGATCCTATGTGGCCTTGCTTGCCTAGTGGTTGTGATCGCCCACTGCCAACCGCCTCTGGCTGCATTATCGAGCTTGCCCTGGGGGTGGTTGGTGGCGATGCCCGGTGGTATCGCCGTCCGGGCTTTTTTCACACTGTCGGGCTACCTGATCGGCAAAGGATTTTACCTCGGGCGCTACGGAATACGCCGATCACCCTTGTGGCGTTACATACGCAACCGGGCAGCTCGCATCCTGCCACTCTACTGGGCGGCGGTCTTAATTCCGGCGGTCTGTCTCGCCCCATCCGTCTTGATTCCCACAGCGGAAAACGACTGGGTTTTACTGCGCTATCTTACCTTTACCTATAACCACACGTTGCCGGAGCAGTTTAATTCGCCGTTGTGGTCGCTTTCGACCGAGGTGCAGTTTTATGTACTGGCGCCACTGTTGTTTAGGGTGGTGCGCGATCGGCTGCGGACAGTGCCGCAAGCGTTGGGGATGATCGGGGTTGTGCTGTTCAGTGGTTGGGTACTACGTGCAGGAATTGTTTGGATTTTAGGACATATTCATGGTGATCAAACTACTGAATTTAACCTCGATTTTGTTCGCTATGTTTATACCTTTTTGCCAGCCAATTTAGATGCCTTTCTCTGCGGTTTACTGCTTAATCCTTTACTTCTCGCGTTACTAAATTCCCCTCCGGATGATTCCTTGCAGCCGAACCAGAATCACTATGATTCTAGGCTACCCGTTAAACAGATGAGCCGATCAATTCATAGCAGTTTGATGTTGGTTCAAGCTTTGCAAGCGTATCTCACGAAACATTTAAAAGGGGTGGCGATAATTGCCATGATTGGCTTATTTATCCAGTGTACTAACTGGAAACTTTCAGCTAGTGGCGATCTATTGTCGTTGGGACCCAGTCTATCGATCGCGGCGGTCTGTCTGTTTATTGTCGCCTTTGAATCTGGCGATGCGTACTATGGATTTCGTCAAAATCAACCCTTTTCTCTCGTTGCCTGTCGCAAAAATCCCTGGCGATGTTGGGAAATCTGGGGGGTTCTATCCTATGGGATCTATGTTTGGCATTACCCCATCGCGATCTGGCTTTTACCGAAATTTGGTGACTTCGCCGATCTGTATGCCTTTGCACAACGCGCGATCGCTGTCCTAATGATTGCGATCGTGTCGGCGATCATTAGTTATCTAGCGATCGAGCGTCCGGGAGCAAACTGGTTGCAAAAGCTGGCCCGTTAAGAGGCTGTTTTAGCGTTTTAAAACTTTGCTGTGACCCTTGCAAGACAAGGATCACAGTGTTTTTAGACAGAATCGGTGAATCCCATCGGGCGCTAGAAACAGCTTCTTGGGCTGGACTGGCTCAGCAGGCAAAGTGACGTAGGTTTTGAAAGGCATTGGCCCGCAAACCGATCGCAATACGAAAGAGCTCTTGCCCCATATGCAAATGACGATCATCATAGTTCAGTGTGAAATATTCTAGCTCTTCTAAACCATCATTCACACGATCTAAACAGCAGTAAATATTTGCTGCGACACCTGCCAATGTCGAAGGATTGGGCTGCGATCGGAACGCCTGTTGAGCGATTTCCAGTACCTCCTTCGAGCTTTCAATGTAGTTACAAAATACCTCCATTAACGCATCATCAAAAGGATCAGCCGAAAGCGCATCAATTTGCTGATCTAGACTATGCAAAACCCGAGCAATCTGACGATCAATGGGGCGATAGATCTGCTCAATCCACTGCTGTAAGCGTTCATCGCTAGCACTGCCGTGATCGGGTCGAGTGGAACGATATGGGGAGCGGTGGACCGTTGCCTGTCGCTCATGCGTGGCCGATCGAGAGCGACGAAAGTGATCGGCATAATCGCGATCGTAACGTTGCCGTCGCCCCTGATCGCCCAGAATTTCGTAGGCGGCATTAATCGCGATAATTTGGTCGCGGGCATTGGGTGCGGAGTTACAGTCAGGGTGATACTCCTTGGCCAAGCGTCGATAGGCTTGTTTAATCTCGGCTAGACTTGCGCTCATTGACACTTGCAATGTCGCGTAGTGGTTAGGACATTCGGTCACGCGCGTAGAAAGGTAGACGAATTATGACCTAGCTTAACGGTTGAACAGGGGTGACGTCAGTTCGAGTTCAAGAAATGAACGGAGAAAACGCCTTAACTTGCAGGAGCTTCGATCGCCAGGGGAACATCTTGAAAGAGCGGTGTACTGAGATAGCGTTCCCCAAAACTCGGCTGCACCATCACAATGAGCTTGCCGTGATTTTCGGGACGTCGCCCCACTCGCAAGGCGGCACACAGAGCCGCTCCGGTTGAAATTCCTGACAGCAAGCCTTCCTCCCGTGCCAAACGACGCCCAAAGGCGATCGCCTCGTCATCGCTGACGGTAACAATTTCATCGAGTAAATCCGTATCAAGCACCTGCGGGACAAAACCAGCGCCAATGCCTTGGATCTTGTGGGGGCCTGGTTGTCCGCCGGAAAGGATGGGGCTGTTGGCGGGTTCGACGGCGATCGCCCGAAAGGTCGATTTTTTCGCCTTGAGGACGCGAGCTGTGCCGGTAATGGTGCCGCCGGTTCCAACGCCTGCAATTAGGATATCCACCGCACCGTCTGTATCTTTCCAAATTTCTTCGGCGGTGGTGCGGGCATGAATTTCGGGATTGGCTAAGTTTTGAAATTGTTGGAGCATGTAAGCATCCGGTGTCTTATCAACAATTTCGGAGGCTTTGGCGATCGCGCCGCGCATTCCCTCAGCACCGGGTGTGAGTTCCAACTGAGCCCCATAGGCCCGCAGCATTGATCGCCGTTCGAGGCTCATGGTGTCGGGCATGGTGAGGATTAGCGTGTACCCCTTCGCAGCGGCCACCATTGCCAGAGCAATCCCAGTATTTCCCGAGGTTGGCTCCACAAGTGTGGTGCGATCGGGTGCAATCAGCCCCGCCTGCTCCGCCGCTTCAATCATATTGACGCCGATCCGATCCTTCACCGACGACGATGGATTCATCCCCTCAAGCTTGACGACAATCTCCGCAACACAGCCTTCCGCTTGCGGGATTTTATTCAGCCGCACGAGCGGCGTATTACCGACGAGTTCCGTAATGTTCTTGGCAATATTCATAGGAAATTTAGATGTAATACATCAAATTGACATCTTGGCGTTGGTCGCGACGATCACGCAGATCTTGCAAGGTATAGTTTTTCAAGATCGCATGGGCGCAGTCCCGCGCTTCTTGCCAAATCTCACGGACGATCGCACTTTCACTCGTTTTGGGCTCATCCTCCGGGTAGGTGGGCTGAATGTTTCCGCCTTCAATACATTCCAGCGCTTCCAGCACCGTAATATTTTGAGGTTCGCGGGCGAGGAAGTAGCCCCCCTTTGCACCACGCTGCGATCGCACGAGGCCACCACGCCGCAAGGTTGCAAGCAGTTGTTCGAGGTAGCGATCGGGGATAGACTGCTGGGCTGCAATTTGGCGAATTTGGAGCGGTTCACCCTGAGAAAAATGAGTCGCTAACTCTAGAAGTGCGAGAACGGCGTATTCACTTTTGCAAGAAAGTTCCACAATCTGTTTGGTAAAGAGCAAAGAGCGGCGAGGAGGAGGAGACCCGAGGGCTGTGTGCTGAGTTGGATCGGTTGTGCAGCTCACAAAAATCACTCAAAACCTTGAAAACCATAGGGTTTGACGGTCAGGATGCATTATACCCCGGTTCTCCAGCGGGGTTTGCATGATTTAACGTTTGAAAATGATTCGACATCTTTGGGCGGAAATTCGTCTGATCGCCCCGCCAGCACCGGCCAGTTTGTAGCGCCGGAATTTCCCCCGTGGCGAAACAATCATGAGGACAGTTGGGCGTTTATACTAAGTTTTGTGACGAGACGCAGAGGAGTTTGATCCAGGGTTTGCTACGGCTGACCGGACAGACGTGAATGCCGATCTCGTTACCCGATTTGTCTACCGCTATAGAGTCCAATCAAAGAGTTATGAGTATCACAGTTCCAGACGCTCTCAAGCCGATCGTCACCTTTGCCCATCCCGTGTTGATGTGGATATTGTTTGCGGTGGTGCTGTATTTGGCCTACACCGGCATTCAGGCTCGCCGCACCCGATCGGCGGAGGGCGAAACGAAGAAAGAGCTCGTACGCGGCAAGTTTCGTGACAAGCACTATGTGTCAGCTTCGGTGATGCTGGCGGCGATGATTGTCGGATCGATCGGTGGTATGGCCGCAACGTATATCAACAATAACAAGCTGTTCGTGGGGCCTCACCTGATTGTCGGCCTAGGAATGACGGCGTTGGTCGGGTTGTCTGCGGCCTTGGCTCCAGCGATGCAAAAGGGTAATGACCTTGCACGTAATGCCCACATTGCGCTGAATATTGGTCTTGTGGGCTTGTTCGGTTGGCAAGCGCTGACCGGTGTGGAAATTGTCCAGCGTATTTTGAGCAACTAAGTCGCTGGGGTCAACGATTAGACCCCTTGCTTACGATCACACCCCATAACCCCAAATTTGTAATTCAGGTTAAGGGTGCGATCGTCCCAGACAAAAGCGGTTCATTTCCTCGGAAGTGAACCGCTTTTTCGTTTAGATTCGCGTGGCGATTGTGTGTGCCTTAACGAAAGGCGCGACCAAACGGCCAAAGACAAAGCGAGAGTAGCTTCATATGTTGTGCCGCAAACGGAAGACCGATGATGGTAATGGCCAAAATAGCGGCGGCGACCAAGTGGGCGATCGCAATTTCCCAGCCGAACAGCACCACCCAAATTACATTGAAGATTAACGCTAGCGTTTCATTGCTATGCTCCACCTCCACAATGTCGCGACCAAAGGGAGTCATCGTTGCAACACCAATTTTGATGGTTTGAATCCCGAAGGGAATACCGATGATGGTTAAGCAAAGACCCAGGCCGCCGATGATGTAGCCAAGACCAGCAAAGAAACCACCAAAAATCAGCCAGATGAGATTGCCGAGTAAGCTCATAGGGGGTTACCGAAGAAACAGCAGCGTGCGGAATTGTGGCCGTAAGGCAAGGCGATCGCAGGAGGTTCGCGCTACCATTTTGACGCGATCGTCCGCGACTTGTCGGAAAACCGCTGATCGTATCCTGCGATCGTCGGGATAGCCCGGAATGTGTCGATGAATCGCGGGACACGCCCCGATCCATACTGCCCGTTAACTATCCGGATTTCTGACAGACGTTGAGCGCGTTTATCCCCCGACGACCCACGATCGCTTGAAACTCAAGCCTCCGTGTGATCATCGCGATCGCCCTTCCTTTCTTCCTCAACCATGGATAATTCCACCGCTCGTAAGTTTCTCATCGATCAAGGCACAGCGCCTCAAACCCAACGCAATCCCGATGCCTTGTTATTACGGCTCGATCGGGGTGAAGCCCCAATTCCGGGTCAAATGACGTCGGTTTTGCTGGCTTTGAAGGTGACCTATAAGGCCCTAGAGGGAGAAGCGATGATCGATCGCGAGCTGGTACATGCCCTGTATCAGCTCGCGCGGGACAGTCGGCGGGCGTTACAGGCGGGACGCGATCGGGGTGTGGTGTGGCCGCCATTGTTGGCGGAGGATTTGGATCGGGTGGAAGAAGCCGTTGAAGCCATTTTGTCGGGGATCTGGGAGGTTCCCGCTTCCCAGGCGACATTGCCGGGACAGGTGACGCGATCGTTACCGCAGTCGCGCTGAGACGTTACCCAGCTCAGGGGTTGTATCAATGACCAAAATTGTCTCGCTACAGTTGAAATGATGGACTGGGGGGCGGCAAAGGCGGCAGCTTAGACAGGGGTAAGGATTTTGGTTGGGTTGGCGTCCAAGGGCAGAGCTAACCACAGGTGCGGATTTGTGTAAGAACCTGTTCCCGCGCCGCAAAAAACTGGGGACATCAATCCCAGGAGTCCCCAAAAGCAAATCCATCGGTTGGGCCGAAGGGCTTATCCCTGCGATCGCCAAGCCTGGGGAGCTGACCATAAGTTTTTATGACGAATTAATAACAAATATGAATTAGGGAGATAGTGAGATATCGTTTTTCTTATTGCCCTCATAAATAGTTTTTTGGCTATACCTCTTTGCTTTGTATCGCTATTTTGCGATGCTAGATTTGAGGCAAAATAGTCTTTTAGCTATATCTATATTCTTCGCTATCGCGAAAAAACGATGCGAAGGAAACTGAAGACACCGGATCGTACATGTCTAGCGTGAGGTGTGTTCATGGTTTTGCGGTGAGCGATCGCGATCCTCTCCGTGATACCTGCATCCAGTCGATGCATGTGAAGTGATCATTTATCGGTTTATTAGGTAACGATATGGCTCACCTACTTAGCCAAAATGTTTGGCTGATTCCCTGTTATGCCCTCATTGGGGCCACTCTGGCTTTACCCTGGTCTCCCGGCTTGGTTCGCCGCACGGGGCCACGTCCTGCGGGTTATATCAATGTCCTCTTGTCAGTTATGGCGTTGGTGCATAGCCTGGGGGCGTTGCTAGATGTGTGGGGTCAGTCAGCGATTACGGAATCGTTTGTCTGGCTTGATGCGGCGGGTCTGACCATTACGTTAGATCTGGAAGCTTCGTCATTGACCCTGGGGGCTTGCGTTGTGATTGCAAGCCTCAACTTGCTCGCCCAACTGTATGCGATCGCCTACCTCGAAATGGATTGGGGTTGGGCACGGTTCTATTCCTTAATGGGACTGTTTGAGGCGGGTCTATGCTTCTTGGTTTTGTGTAACTCGCTGTTCTTCAGCTACGTCATTCTGGAGATTTTGACCCTTGGGACGTATCTCATCGTCGGCTTTTGGTATAACCAATCGCTGGTGGTAACCGGTGCGCGGGATGCGTTTCTCACCAAGCGGGTGGGAGATTTGGTGCTCCTAATGGGTGTGGTGGCGCTGCTACCGATCGCCGGAACGTGGAATTTTACCGATTTGGCCGAATGGGCTGCGACGGCGAATTTAAACCCGACGGTTGCAACGTTGCTCGCCTGTGCCTTGATTGCTGGACCGATCGCCAAGTGTGCCCAATTTCCGCTCCATCTCTGGCTGGATGAGGCAATGGAAGGCCCCTACCCCGCAACAATTTTGCGGAATACGCTGGTGGTTTCAACCGGTGCTTGGGTGTTGATTAAAATCATGCCGGTGATCGCACTGTCGCCCTTCGCAACCCAGGCGATGATCCTGACGGGGGCCGCCACGGCGGTGGGAGCGAGTGCCATTTCGATCGCACAGATCGATGTGAAGCGGGTGTTGTCCTACCTGACGAGTGGATATCTCGGCTTGGTTTTTATTGCGATCGGTGTGGGGGCATCACATGCAGCGCTCATGATGCTGTTTGTGTTTGTCCTGGGGATGGCGCTGCTGGTGATGGGAACGGGCAGCATTGTGTTGAACAACATCACCCAAAACCTGACCCAGATGGGTGGTTTGTGGGTACGGCGTCCGGTTACGGGGCTGTGTGTGGCGATCGGTGGTTTGTCGATCCTGGCGCTGCCGCCGTTGGGTGGTTTCTGGGCGATCGTGCCGTTGGCGGATCGACTCTGGCAGTCCGAACCCAGTTTGCTGGCTGTGGTCCTGCTGACCAACACGGCGATCGGGATTAGTGTTGCCCGTTTGTTTGGCTTGATGTTTGGTGGTGTGGTGACGGATTGGACCCGCCGATCACCGGAAGGGCTCTGGCTGTTGGTCTTGCCCACGACGGGATTGGCTGGCATTGTGCTGCATGTGCCGGTTTTATTCGCGGCCTGGGAAATTTTGCCACAGATGAACACACTCGCACCCTCGATCGGGGCGATCGTGACCTGGTCGAGCCTGTTGGGACTGGCGATCGGCAGCGTGTTTTATCTGGCTCCCACAGCTCAGCCGCCGGTGACGCTGGTGCCACAACCGCTGCGTGATTTCCTGGCCTACGACTTTTACACGCCGCAGCTTTATAAGCTCCTGGTGGTGGGGCCGGTAAATCAACTGTCGCGGTTTATTAGTTGGCTCGATCGCTACATCATCGACGGTGTGGTCAATTTCGTTGGCGTCGCGGCGGTGTTCAGCGGTGAGAGTCTGAAGTACAACACCTCGGGTCGATCGCAGTTTTATGTGTTGTCGATCGTCCTCAGCATCGCGGTCTTTGTCGTGATTATGGGCTTGCCTGCGCTGCGTCTGATTTCAGCAGGGCTTTAGGGTCGTCACCGTACGACCTATCCCTTTCGTTTTCTTCTCCTGTTTCATTGCTCGAACACCAGACACAACACCATGCTTACCGCACTGATCCTGATTCCATTGCTAGGGGCGATCGCCATTGGTCTCATCCCCGATCCGCCCGCTGCTCCCTCCCGCGCCAAACCGATCGCTCTGATCACAGCTGCGATCGCCTTGATCGAATCGATCTATCTCGCAACGCAATACGACGTGAACAACGCCGGTTTGCAATTTGTCGAAGCTCAAACCTGGATCACACCGATCGGCCTCAACTACCACCTAGGACTGGATGGCCTTTCGTTTCCCCTGGTGTTGCTCAATACCTTGCTCACCGTCATCGCGATTTACAGCACGAGCGATCGGATCGATCGTCCCAAACTGTATTACGCCCTGCTGTTAATTACGAGCGCCGGGGTTGCAGGCGCCTTTCTCGCCCAAAACCTACTGTTATTTATCCTCTGCTTTGAACTCGAACTGATTCCCGTTTACCTCTTGATTGCCATCTGGGGTGGTGAAAAACGGGGCTATGCTGGGACGAAATTTCTCCTGTATACCGCCCTCTCCGGCATCCTGATCCTGGCGTCATTCTTGGTGGTCGCCTGGATTGGTGGCGACTTTATCAGCTTTGACTACGCTGACATTTCGACCGCTCACCTGGATCTGCAAACCCAACTGATTGCCCTGACCCTACTCCTGGTCGGTCTAGGGATCAAAATTCCTCTCGTCCCCCTCCATACCTGGTCTCCCGATGCCTACGTGGAGTCCTCCCCGCCGATCGCGATTCTGCTCGGTGGTGTCCTTGCCAAAATGGGAACCTATGGTCTGATTCGGTTTGGCCTCGAACTGTTTCCCGAAACCTGGACGTTGGTTGCGCCGGGATTGGCGGTGATTGGTGCGATTAGCGTGATGTACGGCTCGCTCGCCGCGATCGCCCAACGTGACATTAAGCGCATGGTGGCCTACAGCTCGATCGGGCATATGGGCTATATCCTGGTGGCGATCGCCGCTGGAACCGAACTCAGCGTACTGGGTGGTATCGCCCAGATGGTTGCCCACGGTTTGATTTTGGCCCTGTTGTTCAATTTGGTGGGTTTGGTCGAGGAAAAAACCGGGACGCGCGATCTCGATGCCCTCAACGGCTTACTGAATCCGATTCGTGGCCTACCCCTGGTCAGCACATTGCTGATTACCGCTGGTATGGCCAGTGCTGGCATTCCCGGCATGGTTGGCTTCGCCGCAGAATTCTTAGTGTTTCAGGGTAGTTTCTCGGTGTTTCCGATCCAGACCCTGATTTGCATCCTATCCTCGGGACTGACAGCGGTGTACTTCGTTATCCTGCTAAATCGCACCTGTTTCGGCAAGCTTGATAACTCCCTGGCCTACTACGATCGAGTCACCCTGCCGGAGCGTCTCCCCGCCATTATCTTGGTGGCGATCGTGGTGATCTTTGGTCTACAACCCAACTGGCTTGTCCGTTGGATGGAACCAACCAGCGCTCGGTTTGTCGCAGCCCTGCCAGCCAATGAGATGGCGATTCCCGCGATCGGGCAAGGACTGTCCCCCGAGTTCACCCCCCCGATCGCCAGTTTGCCGCAGCCCCTCACCGCTCCTTCCCTGGCGCATCGCGATTAAGCCTAAAACCCCGAGCCAGAGTTAACCAGAATGAGCCCCAACAGGGGCTGAGGTTGGCATTCGGGGCCTATCATCCCCTCCCCAATGGCCCCCCAATTTCCCATATCCCCCGTTAATTCGCTCGATCATCCACCCTTCAACTCACCACAGATCAAGCCATGACGACCACCCTCAAACCCGGCATTCCCTCCTCAACCCATCCCCTATCTGATATTATTCATCGCCTCGAAGCCGGTGGATCGATGCTGCCAGATACCCCCGAAAATCTGATGCAGATCATCGGTATTTATAAAGCCTACGCTGTCCCGATGGATTTCTATTGGCGGGATTTGCTCTACATCGCCGAACGGGTTTTTCTTAACCCAATTCCTGCGTTTAAATATTTTATTTCTCAGGAGTATCTCGATCGCCCCAATAGTTACGCCGGAGACCAGTCACAGCTACGGATTTGGCGCGGTGAGGCCACGGCACACCCAGAATTGTTGGAATTCATGGAGCGCGGTGAAACGGGGAAAATGCCCAAACTGTGGCATCATCTCTGGCACGATCGGGTCAATATGGAATTCGCTGAAGCCTGTATGCGGGCGATGCTATGGCATCAAGGTATGGGCGGCGGCTTTTATGCTTACCTCGAAAGCGAGGAGTATATTGCGAATGCCGATCGGGCGATCAAAGCCTATTTTAAAGGCAATCCGCTCATGCTCGGCTTATACAAACTATTCCCCACCATGTTCCTCGAAAAAGTTCGAGAACTCTCCTATTACGCCAATCTCGGCCTGTTTTGGGAGGTCATGGCTCCTGTCTTTTTTGAAATGTCAGACCTGTACGATGAAGGGAAAATGACCACAGTTCCCGAAGCGATGCAGTTTCTGGTAAACGGTATTTTCGCGGTCGCCGGTCGTCCGATTTATCATCACCTTTATATCGGTGATGAGTGTTACGAAATCATCCCGAAATCCGCCGGTTTTACCTGGTTATACGAAGCGGCCTTACCCTACGTGGAAGCGGTATTTTACCGTACGGCTCCGTTCCGTGGCACCAAATCGTATAACGCTCAAGCGAACCAAGTCCCGGACGAACAACAGGATTTTCACTACGGCATTTTGTACGCGGATGTGTTCCCAGTTGGTAGCGCAGGCATTCCGCCGACCCTGTTGATGCAAGACATGCTGCACTTTTTGCCGCCCTACCTCAAGGAGTTTTACGCCAAACGCGGACGCGGTGAGGATGATGAGCTTATTCAGTTGGGGATTACGTTTCAACGATCGATGTATAACGTCACCTCCGCCGTTATTCAAGCATTACGGGCCGCCCTGCTCTACCCCTTAGACGATCAAAATCCCCGCCACCGGATGGCAAACCGTCGCTTCTTTGAGGCTCAGATGGATCGCTTTCTCCGTCCCGAGGCTCGCATCAAGGATATTCAACACCCGGATTACCGCTAGTGATTGTGAGCGGCGGATTATCACAGACGATCGGGAGTTTCATGGCGCTAGCCCCTGCATCGGATGGATGGGTCAGAGAACCTCTTATACAAGAATCACACCACAGAGGTCCTGATCCATTCGATCCCATGAGGTCTAAAAATTGGGCTCTCTTGCCCCAACTCGCTTAGATTTTTGGCTCGCTCTCTGGCTGCCCCAACATCAGCCATCGTCCTACGTTTCAAATCTCCAATCTCAACTCTCAACTCTCAAATCTCAACTCTACCCT
>RDYZ01000478.1 GCA_004293855.1 Oscillatoriales cyanobacterium
GCTCTGCCCATCCTGAATTCTTCATCGCTTCAGATCTGTCCAATCGCACGCAATGCTCAGACCTCGCAATCCGCAACTCCCTTTTGCAAACGGCTTCCTTTAGCATTCCTCTCGGCATGGCTCAGCGTACGAATCACCTCACTCCTATCCTCAACAAAACCGAACTCATTGCCCAACTGAGCAGTGGTCAGTTGTTGGTCGTTGATAGTACCCGGCGTAGTGCCTTGATTATTCAAAAGCGCTACCATTCCGAGTTCGCAGGCCCTGGATCAGCGGTGGGTGGTTTCTTTGATATTGGGGTACAACACCTATTCCCGATCGGAGATCTGACTCTCGTAGCACCCGCGTCCCATGCCTACGATGAACGCCAACAGGCATTTACCACCCGCCGTCAGTGGTTACGGCTGATTGAGCAGCTCACAGAACGCACCGCACCCTTAATGCGGGCATCGCTGCTCCTGGAACGTTTTAGCCACTACTTTGACCCCGCCATGATTGATGCCTTGCCGAATGATGTCTTAGCCAGTTTGATCGGGGTCATGCCCACAACAATGGCAACCGCTCGGCAACATCTCCATCAAGGCCGTACCACTCCCACACCCGCACTGGTGTGACGCTCTATGCTTCCTATTGCCCAGTTAAACAGTGGCCGCCTCATGGCGGTCGATGGTACACGCCGCAACGGTCTGATCATCTGCAAGCGTTACCATTCCGAATTTGCGGGGCCCGGAGCGGCGGTGGGTGGGCTGCTCGATATCAATGTGCGCCAAACGATTCCGGTCGGCGATCTGGCGTTGTTGCCCTTAGAGGGTTACGAGGATCGACAAAAGGCGTATTCGATTCGGCGTCATTGGACGCGCTTGGTGCAGCAACTCAATGAGAGTCAAGTGCCGCAGGAGCGGGCTCGACTGCTGATCGAGCAGTTTGAGCAATATTTTGATGCATCGACCGTTGAATGTTTACCGGATGAAGCGTTGGCGTCGTTGGTCGGGGTTTTGCCACAAACCATGCGGCTGGCGCGTAAAGCGTTGACGGCTTGATTGGAGCGTTCGATCGCGATCGGTAACCCAAACCCAATCTAACGTGAGTTCGACGAAAACGGCTTTTCAAG
>RDYZ01000326.1 GCA_004293855.1 Oscillatoriales cyanobacterium
TATTTTTATCCTGGCAAACTAGATGAAGTCCGGATTTGGAACAAAGCGCGTTCTCAATCGGAAATCCAACAGGATATGAACAAGCGCCTGAATGGCAATGAACCGGGACTGATGGCCTGTTGGCGCTTTACCGATGGTATTGCCAAGGATTACTCTCCTAACGGCTATGACGGCACTATTTATGGCAAACCGACGGTGGTTCCTTCTGTGATGAAGGATAACTACATTCGTAGTTTTATGGGCGTTAATAGTCTCTTTTATCAATCTAAAGAGTTAGCGACTTCAGGACAGTGGAATCATTTAGCTGGGGTCTATAACCAATCCTACGCCCTGAAATTTAATGGCAATGGTTCCTTAGCTTGTGATCATAATCCCACTCTAGATCTGGATCGAGATTTAACGATCGAAGCCTTTTTGCAGGTGGATAACTTCAGCCAAGCCCGAGGCATTATCACGAAAGGAAAATTTGGTGATGGTACTCGTAGCAATGTTCCCTATAGCCTATACCTAGAGGCGGATGGAAAAATCACGTTTGCCTTTGAAGATAAAAATGGTGTTGGTTACACCTATCAATCCAATACAGCCCTCACAGCGGGTAAGTTTTGCAAAATTGCAGTAACTCGTCAGCATCAGATCGAAACGAAGAATCAAGGATCATCTGATGCTCCACAAATTGTTATTAGTCAGTGGGCTGATATTCGCTTTTATATTAACCAGCAGGAAGTGGGATATCACACCTACAAAGGCTCAGAAGTGGATTGCAATACGCACAAACTGGAGATTGGCAAAATCTACCGTGGCTCAAATCCTAGCTACTTTGTCGGGTGTATCAGTGAAGTCCGTTGCTGGAATACTGCTGTTCCCGCTCGCAACCTAGGCGATCGGCTGAATGGTGGCGAAAAAGGACTGATTGCATGGTGGCGATTTGAAGAAAACACTGGCAATATTGCTGGAGACTCCAAAGGAGATAACCACCTTGTAATCACAGCGGCTCAATGGGTGAAAAGTCCAGATCCGCAGGGATCAAGTCTGACTATTTATCAGAACGGTATTCCTGTCCCTCTTGAAACCATTCAACCCAAGGAAAACTGGGGTAAAAAACAGTTTACTCTGGGTGGTATTGTCCATGATACGAGCGGATGTGTTGAGCCATTTGCTGGCACTCTGGAAGAAACACGAGTTTGGAAAGTTGCTCGCACCCAGGAGCAAATTCAAGACAATTTATTTGGTCGAATCAAGGGTGAAAAGCAAGATTTAATTGCGTACTATACCTTTGATCAAGAAGACAAGACCAAACTCCTAGATCACTCTTTGTTTGGTAATAACTTGGCGTTGGGGGTAGAGAAATCACAACCTATGTCTGTGCTTTCGACCGCGCCGGTTAGTAATGACACTGCCATTATTCGCTCGGCTTTAGCGGGTGTGAAAACGCAATTCCATGACACCATTCATTCCTGTCCTGGTGTACAGGAATATGCAGATTTGCAATACACGGAGGATGGAAATTTAGTTGGTATTCAAAAGCGGTGCTATGCGTATATTAAGCATGGTCAATGGCATTTGTTGACCGGTTATAAGGTTGGTAATCTAATCACGGAATGGATTGGACAGGTTCAAGCCGATCCGCAGATTATTGGTTATATCGAAGGTGCTCCACCGGTTCCCAGCGAAAATCTGACCGGAACGAGTATGGCCGATCCGGGGATTGAACATTATGAAGCCAGTTCGATCGAACTTGTTGAGGCGGATAGCGTTAACTATATTTATTCGTCTTCGCGACAGACTGGCTTTGACATGGAAATTGCCCTGAAAGCGGGGATTGGTGTAACCCAGCAGGCGAGCGGTGGTATTGGTTTAGAAACCCAGATCTCCGACCTCAACAGTGTGATCGGCGCGAAGGCTAGCTTTGAATCTTCGCAGGGTAGTGTGAGTGAGGCCAGCACAAGCTTTGGCTACAACATAACCAAAACTAGTCAATTAAAAGCACTTGGAGCTTGGGAGAAAATTGGATCAGAAATTAATTCTTATGTAGGACGACGTTATATTCCAGCTAATGTTGGTTTAGCCTTGGTTCAATCGGACACGATGGATGTTTTTGCGCTGCGACTCGCGCACAATAATGCATTGGTCTCATATCGCTATTTGCCGAATCCTGACATTCCTAAAGATTGGAATATCATTACATTTCCAATCAATCCAACTTATACCAAACAAGGCACATTGGATGGAAAAGTAGGACTAAAAGAAGACGGTAGTATTCAAACAGATCCGAGCTATCCAAGTTCTATGAATTATGGACAGTGGAGTTACTTTAAGCCGATCGAAGCCTACAGCATTAAAAAGCGGATCGAGCGTGAGCGACAAGAGCTAGCGACGTATTACAATCAATACTCTGACTTCCAAAATGTTTCGTTCCAAGCTAGTGGCTTATTAGCGGATTTGCCGAGTGCTAGTTTGGCAACACGGAACTTAGCGAACACCTATGTTTGGACCGCAGATGGTGGATTTTTCTCGGAGTCTACTGATGTGATGGAGGCGACGACGGAGACCACTACCGGACAGTATTCATTTAAGGGAATGGCGGGGCTTTCGATCGACCTCAAGCTCAAGCTAGGGCCGGTCGTGACAGCGTTTGAACTCGATGCGTTGTTTGGTGGACACATTGAAACAACAAAATCGAAGGGTCGTGAAACGGAGAAGTCGTTTAGTTTGGCTGTGGAAGTGGAAGGTGAACGGAATATTCAACTTTATGCGTTAACGGATGCGCTGAAGAAAAAGTATGAGGGGTCGTATAACGTCGGTGAAGGGGGTGTTTATGATGCCCAGGGTAACCCAGTAAAACAGCCTGGAAAGGTCGATGCGTACCGTTTCATGACGTTTTATTTGGAACCCACAACGACAAACTTTGAAGACTTTTTTGGGAAAGTCGTTGATCCAATTTGGCTGGAGCAAAGTAGCGAGGCAAATGCGATCGCCCTCCGTCAAGCGAATCAGGGTGGCAAAAAACCCTCCTGTTGGCGCGTGTTTCACCGGGTGACCTTTGTGAGCCGTATTTTGCCGGAAATTGAGGCGAAAAATGTTGCTCCATTGGATAAAGCCATTCGAGCCGCCAATATTGAAAGTAACTGGGAGCTGATCAAGAAAATCGAGCCGTTTGTGCAAACCAAGACGCAGGATTTTGCAATTTTCGCCGAGGCGGTGCGGGAGGCGATCGCGACCTATTTGCCAGAATTACGCGGCTATGAACGGGAAGTGATTCAGTACATGGCGCTGTATTTTGGCCTCGATGAAGTGACCTCCTAGGGGTAGTCGCCGGTGTGGGAACTATCGATGCGACTCAAGTCACCAGATTGACATAGCCTCTCGGCCTGCCGTACCGAAAAACTGCGGATAATTTGCTGGGTTTGGGTGGTTGTGGTGTCGATCCACGGGTTTTGTGCGAAATGGTGATTTGAGCGGCGTGGTTCGGGTGTCGGACTCGCTAGAATACTAGGACTGTTTTGTCTCGATCGGTGGCGATCGGCGATCTGGCCGTGACCGGAAATTCTCCCCGCAAGTCTGCCCCCCCGTCGGCGTTTACCTACTACGATCAGCTCGGGTTGCATCCGTCCGCATCCGAGCGGGATATTCGGCGGGCGTACCGTGAGCTGAGCAAGCGTTACCATCCCGACACCACAACGTTACCGCTCCCGATCGCCACGCAGAAGTTTCAAGCCCTCAATGAAGCCTACGCCACCCTGAGTAACTACGAACGCCGGAGTCTTTACGATGCCAAGATCCGTTATTCGCGGGTTTTCGTCGCGCAAGTCCCCTCCGATCGCACCTCACGATCCGCAAACGGGGAGCCCATCCCGTCCGATTCTCCGGGGTTTATCGATCCGATCGATCGCCCCTTGTCCTCGGGTGAGCTGTTTGCGCTATTTTTAATGGGGTCAACCATCCTGGGGTGTTTGGCCTTGGCGATCGCGATCGCAGTGCTGCGTGGTGATCCTTGGTAGGTTGCGCTGTTGCTTGCGGTGTCGGTGCTTCCCTGAAGCGATCGGCTTGAACGGCAACGAACCCAAGCGTCGAAATCTACCAGCTTTGCGCGTGGGTTACTGTGTCGGTTGCCTGCTGTTTTCTTTTTGGTGTAATTCTTCATGACTTGCTCGCCCGAAACACCGATGTATAATCACCCACTACCAACCATCGAGGATTGGTTACGATCGTTGGGCTGTGAGCAAGATAGCGATGAGTTAAATCACTGGACGATCCAGCGTGAGGATTGGCAAGCGGATCTATGGATGGAAATTGATTGTTTTGTAGTGTCGTACCACAAGGC
>RDYZ01000479.1 GCA_004293855.1 Oscillatoriales cyanobacterium
CTCGCCTACGACAAACATTACAGCCACAAAATGATGCTGGTGTTTAACAAACTCAGCGCCGAAGCTGGAGATGATGACGTTAAAATTGCTAACTATCGCGCCAGCATGATGCAAGCGCTACATCCTCACAAGCTTGATGATTTTAAGGTGTGCTTTTTCGATGCGAAAGACTACTGCGAAGGTGTCGATGAAGATGAACCCGAATTAATTGAACTCAGCCGATTTGAAGAGTTTATGCAAGCACTCGATCAATTTGTTAAAGAACGCGATAAACTCGCTCAACTCGATACCCCCATTCGTCGCGTCCTGGGCTATGCAGAAGAGACAGAACAGTGGTATATTAGCCAGCCGCAACAGGATGAAATGTTTAACGCAGCGCTGAACCGAGCCGCGAAAAAACTACGCGACGGGCGCAACCGTTTTCAATTAGCCGTCAAGAAAATTTCGTTAGAGGTCACCGAAAAAGTCCGGGCAGCGGGCAGCAATTTTGCGAACGCTCTGCCTGAGATGAAAAATGAAGCTGATTTTCAGCGGCGACAGAAGGCGGTTGAAATCGAGCTTGAAGAGATTTGGACTGAACTTGAAACGGAATTGCAACGTCAAACTGAAGAAGCCAGCGCAGCACTACATGGAGAGATTCAAGAGGTTTTCAGCAGTCAATTTTTATCGGGCTTTATTCCCATCCTCGATCCAGACGTTGAATTTGATGCCTCGCGACTGCCGCCCGGTTTTGATTTTCCACGCTTGCAACAACAAATGCAATCCTTGCAAGAAATCGGTGCATCAGCCGGTGTCAATGTCGCAAAACTCGCCACACGTAGCACCTTGGGAACGGCTCGATCGGGCGGCGCAACCCTACGCACGATCGACGTTGCGGGCAGCTCACTACATCGTGGCGTCTATAGCGTCGGTAAATTTGTCGGGTTTAAATTCAAGCCCTTTGGTGCGATTAAAGTTGCTAAAAATTTAGGTAATGCAGCGAAATTTGTGGGTCCACTACTCGGAATTCTAACGATCGGCCTTGAAATCAGCGACATGGCCCAACAAAAGAAACAAGCCGACGACGCACGAGAGGCCAAGGCCGAAATCGAGCGCCAATTTACGCAA
>RDYZ01000327.1 GCA_004293855.1 Oscillatoriales cyanobacterium
GTTAAATGTTTGGCGATCGAGTCGATCGTGGTATCGAGATAACGCCGCCATTGCCGACGCTGCCAGCTCGCATCCTGCGACTTAGACGCTAACGGATGCAAACGGCGAGGGGGTTGATTGGATTGGGGCATGGGGTTTGATCTCTCCGAACGCTTTAGGGCGTGTCATCCATTCATCGTAGAACGCTGATTGGGCAAGCGGTTGAACACTCATCCCCATAAAACCGAGGGGGTCTAAGCCTTACGGGATCAGCGTTGGAAATTTAATTGATGACAGCCCCTAGCCGTCAGCAGTGTTTCCTTGTTTCCGAGAAGGTCTGTGCGTGTGTCCGTGCGGCGAATCGTTTCCGACTATCTAAAATCGCTCACGACAATCGCTAACGATTCAGACAATCACATGCAAAATTCGCGATCGCGACAGCCGCCTACGATTATATTTTGCCCGCCGCGACCACACGGGCAACGGTTATCCCGATTTAAGCCGCTTTAAGCCACGCTAATCAAGTATTGAACTAAGAATAAACACTTACTCCGCGCTTTACCAGATCCGAAGACCACAACACACCCAATATCCCCATACCGCAGCCCTGTGTCCTCTCCCGAAAATTCTGACAATTTCCCAAAATTGATCGGGTGATCCGTCGCGGTTGTCCAGGGCAGGCGCTACCCAGTCACCCCTAGGGAACCCTCCCTACCTTGTGTAACGAAACTGTTGATCTGCTTTACAGAATCGCCCGCGATTGTAAAGAAGCCGACGATCATCCCCTCAACAGGCAGCGAAACCGATACAGTAACAGACCGACCAATTCTTGAATTAGTTCCAGAGCCTGAGCGGAATCAGCGCCGGAGAGTCACTCCTAATTTGACTGCGATCGCTGGGCTGTATCCAAGTTAACAAAATGTAACCCCAAAAAGATCGAGGGCGTTGTATAAATTTTACCTGAAGGGCATGAATGACCGGTAGGAGCTAGACTACTACCACTTCTCGTTCCTCTCATAATGAGCTGAGATAATTCTCAGGTTCACGCACGATTGACCGCCAAGGCGGAAATAAATCAATCCGAAGGTGAGAGCTCTGAGAATGCTTCAGGTCGGGGAGAAAGACCCCGAATGATCGTCATTAAAGCTAAATTTTCAGTCCCGCCTCAAAATGGGTTCTGATTTCAAAATCTAGTCCAGGTTTTCTGGAATATTAACTAGGAGATTAATTTCATGTTTGACGCATTCACCAAGGTCGTCTCGCAAGCAGACGCTCGCGGCGAATACCTGGCTGCTAGCCAGCTCGACGCTCTCAGCGCAATGGTTGCAGAAAGCAACAAGCGCATGGATGCTGTTAACCGCATCACCGGTAACTCCTCGGCGATCGTTGCTAACGCAGCTCGCTCGCTGTTCGCTGATCAACCTCAACTGATCGCTCCGGGCGGTAACGCTTACACCAGCCGTCGCATGGCTGCTTGCCTCCGCGACATGGAAATCATCCTGCGCTACGTCACCTACGCTATCTTCTCCGGCGATGCAAGCGCTCTGGAAGATCGTTGCCTCAACGGCCTGCGTGAAACCTACGTTGCTCTGGGCACCCCCGGCGCTTCGGTTGCAGTTGGCGTTCAAAAAATGAAAGAAGCTGCTCTGGCGATCGTTGGCGACACCAACGGCATCACCAAAGGTGATTGCAGCAGCCTGATGTCGGAAATCGGCACCTACTTTGATCGCGCAGCTGCTGCTGTTGCTTAAGACTTTTAATCGATTGGGTCGCAGATAAACCCGCGTTCCATCGTTCATAAAGTTTGCTTCGATCGAGTTTTTCTCTTTTTGAAGCTTCGCAATCCGTTTAAGTATTGCTTTCAAGACGTTGAAACCAACCCGAAGCCAATTTGCTTTGTGGCTGCGTTTCTGTAAAACATCAAGGAGATATTCCAACAATGAAAACCCCGCTAACCGAAGCAGTATCGGCTGCTGATTCTCAAGGCCGTTTCCTGAGCAACACCGAAATTCAATCGGCTTTTGGTCGTTTCGCACGCGCTAACGACGCTCTGACGGCTGCTAAAACGCTGACGCAAAACGCTGATTCGCTGGTTAACGGTGCAGCTCAAGCGGTTTACAGCAAGTTCCCTTACACCACGCAAATGCAAGGTGCTAACTTCGCTGCTGACCAACGCGGTAAAGACAAATGCGCTCGTGACATCGGTTACTACCTCCGCATGGTTACCTACTGCCTCGTTGCTGGTGGCACGGGTCCCATGGATGAGTACCTGATTGCAGGTATTGCTGAAATCAACAGCACCTTCGATCTGTCGCCGAGCTGGTACATCGAAGCTCTGAAATACATCAAAGCTAACCACGGCCTGAGCGGTGACGCTGGTGTTCAAACCAACAACTACCTCGACTACGCAATCAACGCGTTGAGCTAGTTTTGACTGAGATCTAAGGGGTCTCTTTCAACTGATCGCCTGAGAGGGGAAGCAAGGTTAGCCGTTGTGTTTGTCTTGTTTCTCCACTCGGGCGATATTTTTGTGTGTATTTCACGTTGTTCTAAGTTTTTCGTGACATGTCCGCTTCTGAACTTCCTGAACCTAGCGTGGACAGCGCCAACCAACCGCGTCAGTTAACGCCCGCGATCGCGATCGCCGATCTCCAGCAAACCGAGGACACCAGCAAGCGCTACTATGCCGCCTGGTGGATTGGGAATCAGGGCGTGACCGACGAGGCGGCACGCAAGGCTTTGATCGAGGCGTTGGCGGATGAAACGGATCGATCGCCGGATGGGGGTTATCCGTTGCGCCGCAATGCTGCGAAGGCATTGGGTAAGGTAGGTCATACCGAGGCGGTAGAGCCATTGATTGGTTGTTTGGCTTGTGAGGATTATTACGTCCGCGAGTCGGCGGCGCAGGCGCTGGAGGCGTTGGGCGATCAACGGGCGATCGCACCCTTGGTGGCGCTGTTAGACGGCGGCGTTGCGGCGGCGATCGCAGTTCCAGGCAAGCCTCATTTGGTGCAGCCCTACGACGCTATCCTCGAAGCCCTCGGCGCGTTAGGTGCGACAGCGGCGATCGTAGCGGTTGAGCCGTTCTGTCACCACGAAACGGCGCGGATTTCCTATTCGGCACACCGGGCGATGTACCAGTTGACGGGTGAGGATCGTTATGCGGAGGTGTTGGTGCAGGCGCTTCAAGGTCGGGAGCTACAGTTACGGCGATCAGCGCTGATGGATATTGGGGTGATCGGTTACTACCCGGCAGCGCGTCCGGTGGCCGAAACCTTAGCGGAGAACAGTCTGAAACTGATTTCGCTCAAAGGCATTTTGGAGCGAACGATTCAGGATTCTTGGGATCAACAGGCGGATCAAGTGCTGACCCAGGAGACGATTGCAACCTTGCAACTGATGGACGATTTGTTATAGTTCCTACTTCTTGCATACTGAACGTCTTAACGTCTGGCTGATTTTAATCTTTCACCCTGCTTGACCGTGACCACTTTGATCAACTCTAACAACGCCAATCAAACACCGAATATTGATCAACTGATCGCCGATCTGGATGCGGCGGACTCATCCCTGGGCGTTATCCGTGCGGTGGTTGCCCTAGCCGCCACCCGATCCCCCGCCGCGATCGTCAAACTGATCGAAGTGTTGCGGTATAACAATCCCGGTGCAGCGGTGGCGGCGGTGGAGGGTCTTGTGGCGATCGGTGAGCCGTCGGTGTTGCCGTTGCTGGAGTTGCTCGATGGGTATAACTACGGGGCGCGGGCTTGGGCGATGCGAGCGCTGTCGCAAATCGGTGATCCTCGGGCGATTGAGGCGTTGCTAGAGGCAATGGTCGATTTTTCGCTGAGTGTGCGACGGGCGGCAGCGAAGGGGGTTGGGTCGTTGCAGTGGCAGCAGGTGGCGGCGGCGGATCTGGATGGGTTGCGATCGCGGATTGTCGAGGCGCTGGCGCAAACGGCGACGGATGATGAATGGGTGGTGCGTTATGCGACGGTGGTGGGTTTGCAAGGTGTGGCGCAAAGCTTGGTGGAGTTTCCGGGAGCGGCAGCAGATCTCGAACTGCGCGATCGGGTGTTGAGCGAGCTGGCAGGACGCCGGGATAATGACACTGAGGCCGCAGTGCGGGTGCGGGCGATACACGCATTAACTCAGGTAATACCAATTCTCTAAATTCTTGCGACTCGTCAGCCTTGATAGGCAAGATCGAAAAGCACTATGAATGTCTTTCGATGTTGGACGTGAGTTCGACGGGGTTGTCAGAGAGTAGAAGAAAGGCTGAGACTAGAGTTGAAGCATTCCAGTATCAGCCATGATGGAAATTGTATCTCGACTC
>RDYZ01000328.1 GCA_004293855.1 Oscillatoriales cyanobacterium
GAACCCTGACTGAACCCTGACTCAAGCCCGCCTGAACCTCGAAGAGAACTGGAGAACGAAACAATGGTGCCGAATCCAGCCATTATTAATGCCGTTGAACAACTTGACTATCGCGTCACTGTGGGGGATGTCGCCACCCAGGCTGGTCTGAACGTGGCGACGGTTGAACAGGGCTTATTGGCGATCGCGACCGCTGCCGGTGGTCATCTACAGGTGGCCGAAACCGGTGATCTGGTCTACCTTTTTCCCAAAAATTTACGGGGTGTCCTGCGTCGCCGATCGCTGAAGCTCCGTTTACAAGAAACCTGGCAAAAAATCTGGCAGGTGCTGTTTTACATCATCCGCATTTCCTTTGGCACGATCCTCATCGCCTCGATCGTCCTGATTTTTCTGGCGATCATGGCGATTACGATCGCCGCTAGCAACAACCGCGACGAAGATAATCGGGGCGGTGGCATGGTGATCATGCCGCGTTTTTCCGTCTTTGATTTGTTCTGGATCTACGACTTTGGCGGTCAGCCCCGTTCGTATCGTGAGTCGGGACGGGGGAACACCAAGCCGGATGGTAAACCGGAGTTAAATTTTCTTGAAGCGGTGTTTTCGTTCCTGTTTGGGGACGGCAACCCGAACGCCGGGATTGATGAGCGGCGCTGGCAGGCGATCGGCTCTGTCATTCAGGCCAATGGTGGCGCGGTCATCGCAGAACAAATCGCGCCCTACATGGATGATCTCGGTGCTGACCCCGACGACGAAGATTATATGTTGCCCGTGCTGCTGCGCTTCAATGGCAAACCGGAAGTCAGCCCCGAGGGCCATCTGGTCTACCATTTTCCGGAGTTGCAAGTCCGCGCGGCTCGATCTAGTCGCAGCCTGACGGCGACGGCACACACGGGCTATCTCAAGGAAGAACTCTGGCGCTTTAGTCAGGCTGAGTCCGGTCAATTGGTCATGGCGGCGGGCCTGGGGGTTTTAAACTTTGTGGGAGCGATCGTCCTAGGGGCAATGCTCGGAGACGGGGCGATCGCCGCTGAATTGGGCGGACTCGTCGCTTTTGTGAATGCGATTTACGGTGTGTTGCTGGTTTACGGAACAGCTTTCCTCGCGGTTCCCGCCCTGCGCTTTTTCTGGCTCAAGGGTTATAACGCCAAGGTGGCACAGCGCAACACCCAACGCCAAGCTCAAGCGACCCGCCTCGCACGCAAGCAAGCCGAACTCGCGCCGAAACTGGCCTTTGCCCAACAGTTTGCCAATACACAAACCATCTCGGATCAGGATCTCACCTACACCACCGAAACCGACCTTTCAACCCAGGAACTCGAAAATCCCGATCGGGTGGAGGCGGAATGGAAACGCCGTCTGGAATCCGGTTCTTCTAACTAACGTGAGTACGGGATAAGAAACCTTTGCGTTCAGGGCTTTTCCCTCTCCCTAAATCCCTCTCCCAGAGCGGGACTTTGAGCTGTAAATCTGGCTCCCCTTCTCCCGTTCTGGGAGAAGGGGCTGGGGGATGAGGGGAGGGTCAGCTTCAAGGGAAACCTCACAGCATCTAGATCTCAGCTAATTTGCTTAACCCGAACTCACGTTAACTAGATGGACGGGCGATCGGTTTAACGTTATGCCGATTTCCCACTGAACAATCGAGAGTCTTGACGCATTCAGGACTTACGCAAACTATCGAAACTCGTAGGGTCGTCATGGCAATGCGCCCACGGTATTGCGTGGTTCTAGCCGGTCAGTGCGTCAGTCCTGCCAACAAAAAAGCGTAGAGATTCAGGCATGAACCTCTACGCTTTTTAAGTTGAGCGAAACCGAATCGCTAGACCGCCTCAGATACCGCTATCTTCGGCAGCTTGATATTTTTCGCCAAGCCCAGCGCCGCCAGACATTGAATCACCCACCAACCGGGATCAAGTTCCCACCACTTGTGACCAAATTTCGCGGAATACTTGTGGCCGTGGTGGTTGTTGTGCCAGCCTTCACCGTGGGTTAGTGCAGCGACAATCCAGTGATTGGTCGATCGATCCTTGCTGTCGTAGTTGCGATAGCCAAAGGTGTGAGTCACGCTATTGACCATACAGGTCACATGGGTCACGAAAATCAGGCGGAAGAACACACCCCACACCACAAACGGCCAGCCACCGATCAGATACAGCAGCACGGCAAACGCGGCCTGAATTTCGATGAAGTAGCGATCACAGAATCGATAAAACGGATCATCGATGATGTCTTTAATAAAGCGATCGCACTTACCCTTAAGCGGGTGGTGAACCATTAACCATCCCATGTGACTCCACCAGAAACCATCCACGGGAGTATGGGGATCGCCATCGCTATCGACACCTTTATGGTGGGCTCGGTGATAGCTAACCCACACCAAAACCCCACCTTGCGCGGTGAGCGTACCGCAAATCACAAAAATATATTCCAACCACTTCGGGACGGTGAAGCTACGGTGAGCAATCAACCGGTGGTAACCGACCGTAATACCGAGACAGCCAGTCACCCACCAGAGAAAAACCGTCAGGCCGATCGCGGACCAGGAAAAGTTTTGGGGAAGCAGGACAAACAAGGCGCCAACGTGTAGCGCAGCATTAAACAAAATCCCCGGCCACCGTAGGCGTAGGGGAGCAGCCGTTGCAATAGTCATGAAAGCTCAATGCTGAGGGATATCAAGGATTAAAGGCGACGACGGATATAGATGGAGAATGAATTGAGGCTTAATCGTGCTGCGAACAGCGAGTCGCTTCACATCTCATCGCGATTCGTAGCTTTTGTTAACATCGCGCTTTAACCTCGTTAGGTTAACACAATCAACTGACACGCCTCGGGATAGATTGAGTTTCCGCAATGAGTTTCCGCAGTGAGTTTCCGCAAGGTTGCCTGGGTCGCGGCTCGATCCCCGTGACCCCTCGCACGATCGGTCCGGCGAATACCAAATGGGGTGATCACGGGCAAAAAAAAGCGGTCAGCCTTCACCAAGACTGACCCACCAAAAACCAAACAATTAACCAATCACGTAAGCATTGAGGAAAACGATAAGGTCAATGACCGCACTGCACTCGCGCACGAGTGATTTCTTCATGCTCGCAAAAGTGTAGCAAAGAACACTGGTTTTTTGTTACAAAAGTTATGATCTGACGATATTCCTGTGGTTTTTGGCTAGATTTTTTGCTTTTTACGGGGTCGATCGAGCTAAACAAAAGTGCTGAAAGCCTTAACAGTCAAGGTTTTTGACACGATGTATTACGGAATACGAATTTAGGCGTGAATTGAGCCTTAGTACAGCTCATAGCGCAACAGGGTACAGGCCAGACCGCCGTTATCGATCGGGAAACGCTTCGCCGCCCGCAGCCCGACCCGTTTTGACAGCGGTTTGGTGGTCAAGATATAGGCCACCCAGCCCTTAAATTGCTGCTTGAGGACATCACCAAACTGTTTGTAAAACCCGCCGAGCTCTTCCACTTCGCCCAGGCGTTCGCCGTAGGGGGGGTTGCACATGACCATGCCCCGATCGCTGGGTGCTTGCAGATCGCGGACATCGCGTTCATGAAACTGGATCGTTGATTCCAGGCCGCACAGTTCGGCATTGTGGCGAGCGTGACCGATCGCGTGGCGATCGATGTCACTGGCTTCGATCGGGGCCGGAGCCGGACGCTGGGCGGCGATCGCCTCATCGCAAACCCGATCCCACAGTGCCGCGTCAAAATCCTCCCAACCCATAAACCCAAACTCTTCGCGAAACAATCCGGGTGCGATATTGCGGGCGATCAATCCGGCCTCGATCGCGATCGTGCCGGAGCCACACATCGGATCGACGAGGGGCAAGCTCGGGTCGTATTCCGCCAGGGCAAGCAACGCCGAGGCGAGGGTTTCCTTCAGGGGGGCAGCACCGACGGCGGGACGGTAGCCACGTCGGTGGAGGCTATCGCCGGAGCTATCGAGGCTGAGAACGGCCTGGTCGTTATGGACGTGAAGATTAATCGCCACATCGGGCCGATCGCGATCGACGCTCGATCGCGTGCCGAACTGTTTCCACTGACGATCGACGATCGCCTTTTTGACCTGGAGGGCGGTGAAGTGGGTGTGATTGAGGGTTTCGTTGCCACCTGTGGCTCGTACGGACAGGGTTTTATCCGGAGATAGGATGTCTTCCCAGGCGATCGCTTTCACGTTGTCGTAGAGTTCCTGGGCATCGTTACAGCCAAATTCGCGCAGGGGCATCAGGATGCGAAACATCGTGCGTGACCAGAGGTTGACACGGTAGAGCAGTTCCCGATCGCCGCTGAAATGGACGCGCTGAAATGGACGCCCATGTAATCCTCAGTGATGTTTTGAGCGCCGAGGTTTCGCAATTCGCGGGCGGCGATCGGTTCGAGTCCCCGCGCAACGGTGGCAAAGTAAGCGTGGGTGGCAGATGAAGTCATAGATGATCGGGCCAAAGAAACCGTGAAGGGAGGGCGGAGGAGGGCAGCCGCTGACGCTGGGTGGGTGGGGTCAGGCCAGTTGCAACAGTTCTGTCACGGTTGGCGAAAACCCGCTGCAAAGACCGTACGTTAAGATAAGGCGCTCGCGGCTGGTGTCGGTGCGATCGCACGACGATCGTAACAATCCCCGCCGCAATGCGTTTGACGTATCACACTTAATCCCAGAGGGGAGGAACGACTGTGACCAAAGCCATTATGGAAACCGAGAAAGGCACGATTAACATCACATTTTTTGATGATGCTGCGCCGAATACGGTGGCGAATTTCACAAAGTTGATCAAGGAGGGGTTTTACGATGGGCTGAATTTTCACCGTGTCATTCCGGATTTCGTGATCCAGGGTGGTTGCCCGAAAGGTACAGGAACCGGCGGTCCGGGCTACACGATCAAGTGTGAGATTAACGAAAATAAGCATCTAGCGGGTTCGCTATCCATGGCGCACGCCGGTCGCGATACCGGCGGCAGTCAGTTTTTTGTCTGTCATTCGCCGCAGCCGCACCTAGACGGAGTTCACACGGTGTTCGGCCAGACGAGTGATATGGACGTGGTGAATGCCATTCGCCAGGGTGACAAAATCCTGTCGGTGCAGGTGATCGAAGATTAGAACTTCGTGTCGATCTGGAGGCTGGGTGAAGTCGAGGCTTGAGGCTGGGCTGTGGTGCCACAGGATTGGCGCGGCCAGGGCGAGGCGATCGGCTTCGCTAGGTCTCCAGGGATCAGAACGATGGAACGATTCAGTC
>RDYZ01000481.1 GCA_004293855.1 Oscillatoriales cyanobacterium
CACCCACGACAATCGAATTTTGGACGTCGCCGATCGCATTGTCCATCTTGAGGATGGTCACCTTTCCGAAACCCGCGATCGGGTTCCGACCTCTGCCTAGTTTCTGACTAATTTCTGCCTAATTGGTCTCGCCGCCACCCGACTCGCACCCACCCAGCGCAACCGGGCTGAGGTGTTTTTTTGGTCTGTATCAACCCAAGGTTAGGGCGCCACAGCGATCGGGTGATGCAGTTGGTTGGCCCACTGGGCAAGATCCGCCAACGAGCGATCGCGGTAGCGGCCATAGCGTTCACGTTTGTTACGCACTTTTGGCCCCTCCAGGACGGGGATAATACCGATCGGTGAGGCCGATGTGATGAAATCAAACAGCGCTCCCATCATGGTCGTTGTCGGCATCGTCAACGGCTCCAGCCCCGTCGCTAGACGTCCCGCATTCAACCCCGCCAACAAGCCGCCCGCCGCCGCCGCCGTGTAGCCTTCCGTACCGGTTAACTGGCCCGCCGCGAGGATCGAGGGGTTCGCCTTGAACTGTAAGGTTGGTTGCATCAGCTCCGGCGAATTAATAAACGTGTTGCGGTGCATCACGCCCATGCGGACAAATTCAGCATTTTCCAAGCCTGGAATTAAGCGGAAAACGCGCTTTTGCTCACCCCAACGAAGATTGGTCTGGAAACCGACCATATTCCACAGTTGACCGGCTTTGTCTTCCTGGCGCAATTGCACCACGGCATAAAATTTGCGATCCTCCTCACCACGCCGATCGGTCAGACCTACCGGTTTAAGTGGGCCGTAGCGCATCGTGTCCTCACCCCGCTGGGCCATCTCCTCGATCGGCAAGCACGCCTCAAAAAACTTGGCCTCTTCCCGCTCGAAGTCCTTAACCTCTGCCTGCTCTGCCGCGCACAGCTCCGTGTAAAAGCGCAAATACTGCTCCCGATCCATCGGACAGTTGATGTAGTCCGCATCGCCCTTGTCGTAGCGTGAGGCACGGAACGCCACCTCAAAGTCGATCGAATCACCCACCACGATCGGGCTCGCCGCATCAAAAAAGCTCATGTACGCCATGCCCGTAAACCGTTGCAGATCATCGGTTAAGGCTTCACTGGTTAATGGGCCAGTGGTGAGCACGACAATATCACCATGACTCGTGTCGGGAATGGCGGTCACTTCCTCCCGGCGAAAGTCAATATTGGGATGTTGTTCCAGGGCCATGGTGAGATCGCGGCTGAAAAATTCGCGATCGACCGCCAACGCTCCCCCCGCCGGAACTTCATGCTCATCCGCTTTGCCAATGACGATCGATCCCAAG
>RDYZ01000329.1 GCA_004293855.1 Oscillatoriales cyanobacterium
GGCGATAAAGTCGATGATGTCTTGGGATTCGGGTTCAACGTCGATCGCCAGGATGCGTCCGTTTTCATTATGCAAGAGGTCTATTGACCGATCCTGTTCACCCGCCGCAACGCACCCACAGTCTCCCTAGCAGCTCGCCAATAACAGTAGTGCGTTACGGTTGAGTCGTATTGATCCTTATGGGATCACAACGGATCGTGACCGTAACACACTCGATCGGAGCGTCCTAAATTGGAGGATTACAGACCGAGATCGGTCACCGCTCCGAGGCTGCTCGACGACACCAGCTTGGCGTATTTCGCCAGGACACCCCGACGGTAACGCGGTTCCGGTGCTGTCCACTGAGCGCGACGCTGGGCTAGCTCGTCATCCGCAACGTGCAGCTCGATCACCTGACGGGTCGCATCGATCGTGACGCTATCGCCTTCTTTGACCAGGGCGATCGTGCCACCGACAAAAGCTTCCGGCGCGACGTGACCGACGACCAAACCATAGGTTCCGCCGGAAAACCGCCCATCGGTGATCAGACCAACCGAATCGCCCAAACCTGCACCAATAATCGCCGATGTGGGTGCGAGCATTTCCCGCATTCCGGGGCCACCTTTCGGGCCTTCGTAGCGCACAATCACCACATCACCGGCAACAATTTTGCCTGTCAAGATGGCCGCGAGGCAGTCTTCCTCCGACTCGAACACGCGAGCGGGGCCGGTGATCTTCGGATTTTTAACGCCGCTGATCTTGGCGACGCTGCCTTCTTCGGCCAGATTGCCCTTGAGGATGGCAAGGTGACCTTGGGCGTACATCGGGTTGCCCCAGGGACGGATGACGCTTTGGTCGGCGGGTGGTTCGGTGGGAATGTCGGCGAGTTGCTCGGCGATCGTCTTGCCCGAAACCGTCAGCGCGTCACCGTGAATCAAACCCTGGGCGAGCAGCATTTTCATCACCTGGGGAACGCCACCGGCTTGGTGAAATTCCGTGGTGACGTACTGGCCGCTGGGTTTGAGATCGCAGAGGACGGGGACTTTTTTACGGATGGTTTCAAAGTCATCGAGGGTTAGCTCGACGCCGATCGCATTGGCGATCGCAAGGAGGTGCAACACCGAGTTAGTCGAACCACCGACCGCCATAATCGTGGCGATGCCATTCTCAAAGGCTTGGCGCGTCAGGATCTGCGACGGCAAAATTTGCTGCTGAATGGCATTGACTAAAGCCTTGGCCGAGGCTTCGGTGCTATCGGCTTTTTCCGCATCCTCTGCCGCCATCGTCGAGGAATACATCAGGCTCATGCCCATCGCCTCAAAGGCTGAGGACATTGTGTTTGCGGTGAACATGCCGCCGCAGGAACCCGCCCCCGGACACGCGTTGCGCTCTACGGCGAGCAGTTCCTCATCCGTGATCTTTCCGGCGCTGTGTTCACCGACTGCCTCAAAGGCGCTGACGACGGTCAGATCTTTGCCGTTCAGGTGTCCCGGTTTGATCGTGCCACCATAGACAAAAATCGCCGGGATATTCATCCGTGCCATGGCGATCATCGCACCGGGCATATTTTTGTCACAGCCCCCGATCGCCAAAACTCCATCCAGGCTTTGACCATTGCAGACCGTCTCGATCGAATCCGCGATCACATCACGGGACACCAGGGAATACTTCATCCCCTCGGTTCCCATGGAAATGCCATCACTGATCGTGATCGTTCCGAATACCTGGGGCATCCCGCCCGCTTCGCGGATTCCGGCCTCGGCCCGTTTGGCGAGATCCCCTAAGCCCATATTGCAGGGCGTAATCGTGCTATAACCATTCGCTACACCGACGATCGGCTTGACGAAATCGTCATCTCCAAAGCCCACGGCACGCAGCATGGCACGGTTCGGCGATCGAGCATTGCCCGCAGTAATCGCTTGACTTCTTAAATTTTCCGGCATTTTTCTCGTTCTCCCTGAAAAGTGGAATGTTCCAACGACTGTTCACCGACCCGATCCTGGCGATCGGCTTCATTGTGCTTGAGCCATTGGCCACAAAAACCATGGCCCAAGATCAATCACAGTGCTTTGATCTCACACAATTCTCGATGATGTGTTGTGGTGGTTATGGTTGGTATCTCTCCCCAATTCACAGCCTGGGGAGACCTGGAGCTAGTCAGCGGTGTCGCTAGTTAGCTTGATTGCTCGATGGTTAGACCGCAATGCGATGCGTTGAGCCGAAGCTCAATCGGGGGTTGTGTCTGCCAGCTTAGATTGCTCAGCCATGACAGAAACGAAACCTCCGGTGTATCGGCTCTGAATCAACTTAACAGAAAGTCGATTCGGAACCACGCAACTTTTCTCTACGATCGAGAGTTTCGATCGTACCGTGAAATCCCCCCAAATCTATCTCCATCACTCTATGACAGAATCCACCGTCTCCCCCCTGAGACTACCCATCGCGCCTTACTATATAGAGGCGAAGCGCTGTCGACCTGAGACCTGCGATCGACACCGAGAGGAAGCCAGATACCGCATGGAAGCCAAAGAACTAGTACAGCGATACGAAGCCGGAGAACGGGACTTTCGTGAGCAAAATTTTGGAAAGCTCGACTTACGGAACTCCACGTTTAAAGGAGCGGACTTCAAGCAGTCTAGCTTTACCCAAGTGAACTTAGAAGGAGCGAATCTCGAAAACGCAAACTTTCGGGAAGCGAAGTTTCAGGGCGCGAACCTTAAGGGAGCTAACCTTGAAAATGCCAACCTGATTTCGACGCGGATGGTGCGTGTGAACTTGAGTGAGGCGTGCTTAGTGGAGTCCAACTGTCGTGGGGCGCGTCTGCCGGGGGTCTTGCTCAAAAAAGCAGATTTATCGGATGCGGTGCTAAATGAGGTGGATTTTAGCGGCGCTCAACTGGAGGAGGCGATCCTGCGGAATGCAAATCTCAGCCGATCGAACCTGACAGGCGCCAACCTTGCCGGTGCGAATCTCGAAAATGTCAACTTGACGATCGCCCTCCTCAATGACGCCAACTTTCAGGGAGCCACTTTAATCAAATCAATGCTCAATGGTGCGAATCTGACCCGCGCCAACTTTAGCGAAGTCGATCTTAGCTTTGCAAAACTCAGCGGCGCGAACCTCACCGGAACCAACCTCACCAAAGCTCAACTACGAGCCGCGAATTTAAGCTGGTCAACCTTACGCGATGCCGACCTATCGGGGGCGAGCTTGTACCGAACAAAGCTGAACTGGTCAAACTTAACTGGTGCCATTCTCAAAGACGCGGTGCTGATGAGCGCCAATATCAATAAAACCAACTTCCGGCACGCCAATCTCGAAAATACCATCATGCCGGATGGCAGTACGTTTGGTGAGCGCCGTGAATAGGCAGGGTCGTCGCGGGAGGTCATGCGTCGATCTGAGGGAAGAACCGCAACCTCGGTTCGCTTCGGTTGGGCTCGCTCTCGGTCCTGTCCACACCAAAAACCCTGTGCATCGGCTGATATATAACCGAGTCACAGGGTTGATTCAGATCAATGGTTTGCGGTGTCCGCACCCCTTCAAGGGAAGACCCGAATCACGGCACGACGGGCGGCGGTGGGTGACGATCGCACCATCCTGAAGGCTCACAGGATCGATGCAAGGGTTCACGGGAAACAGACCCACGAAGCACCTTGCATCAAAGGCATGGATTGCTCAGGGTCTAGAAGCCAGGGAGATTTAAGCCACCCGTTAGCTCTTCCATTTTCTCGCGCATCGTTGCGGTCGATTGGTTGTAGGCATCGGTCATCGCTTCGGCGATCAGTTTCGAGACCGTTTCCGCGTCCTTGGTAAGGGCTTCGGGGGCGATCGAGGCTCCGCGCGGCTCTTGATTACCGCTCAGGGTAACGGACACCAGGCCATCACTCGACTTACCCTCGATTTCCATTGCATCCAGGTCGGCTTGCAATTGCTTTGCACCTTCCTGAACCTGCTGCGCTTTTTTGAACGCATCGGCCAGTTCTTTCATCTTGCCGAGGCCGAATCCTGTTCCTGCCATAGTGACGATCTCGTTAGTGACTCTTTAGGTAAACTTGCATTCACGATCGCCTGGTTTTGGACCTGACATCCATCGGCGATCGCTAACTCGAAAAAGTGATTGTCCCATCTTAGCGTCCTGTGGTCGCAGTCGCTGATTAATAATCCACAGCGGACACCGCCGATCAGTACTAAAGGGTCGGGAATTCACCGATCGTTTTCACTTCTGGGTGAAGCCAGACCGACCATTGATCGTGCACGGTCGATCGGACGTGATGAATCAACTG
>RDYZ01000330.1 GCA_004293855.1 Oscillatoriales cyanobacterium
ATCATCCAACATGATGTCCTTCAAAAGATCTTCCGACGGAACACCAGCCGGGAGACGTGGATCGGTCGTGAACATGTACTCGAGCTTGGCCTTGGCGCGATCAATCGCAGGGGTTGCATCGTTATAAATCTCGATCGCTTCGCGCTGCGTGATCGCCTGCTGGGTACGGTTAAACGTCCGAATTAAGATCCCTCCAACCACCAAAGACATGACCAACAGCAGCATGATCGCCGTTGGCAGTACAAACCCTAGCGATCGATGCGTAGAAGGAAATTGCAGGGTTGAGCCACGTCGCAGTTCCTGTGGCCGTAGCAACCGATCGCGGATATAGGATGCAAGCGTGAAATATATTCGCTGGCAGCGATTACGGATTTGACGCTTAAGCTGTGTAAGGAGTTTGTACGGCTTCATCGGTTCCGGGCAAATGCGGAAATTGCGGAAATTTAAGTAACGGTCGCTGGGCGAGCAGAGCGTTTCAACCAGGGGAATTCCTGGAGCTGTAGGCGAAAAGCAGCACTGAACACTTCAGTCTTAAAGCATCTACGCGCTCAGAAGCTTTAGTAACGGAATCATCATGAATGTGGCTAAAACCGCGAAATTGATCATATTCGATCAATCTCAGCCTGTGGAATGCCTTACGCTGTGGAGCGCTAGACGACAGCAACTCGACTAAGTCTGTCTTAGCCCATTCGTAGAGGGCATGACAAGCGTGAAATATACTGAGATGCACGATCAAGCAAGGATCAACCAAACCTGAGCCCAAAGGCGTTGTACAGGTCAGGACTCCCAATACAGAATGATCTCAGCACCAAAGTTTGCAGCCATACAGCACCCCAAGAGAACCACTGTCCCTAACTGATATAGGTATTGTGACGTTAGTTCATACCCAAAGGTTACCAAGATTGCTGGCTGATCCGATCGGTGTCAGACAAATCTCAGACAAATCACTGTAACTCCACCCTCAAGCTACAGGCGTCTACCCTTTAGCTCATCAACGTTACAGCGATCTCTCTCCAGGGTAAATTGGCTGCATCTGGGAGAATCCGAAACAGACCCGCAGATCTTGAAGTTTTGAGACGTTCGGGGGAAACAGCTATGACACTCAAGTTTCTGGTAAGTTAGCGTCAGTATTTTATCGATTATCGCGTTCTGCGCTGGTTAACACTATGTCAGAGGAGCTGCTCTACAAACCCGGTCTCGAAGGCGTTCCAGCCGCGCGATCAAAAGTCAGCTACATCGACGGTCGGCAGGGAATTCTAGAGTATCGCGGATATGCGATCAGTGATCTTGCTGAACATGCTAGCTTCCTCGAAATTTCCTACCTATTGATCTGGGGTCAACTCCCGACCCGTGATGAACTGGATGCGTTTGAGCATGATATCTGTTACCACCGTCGGATTAAATATCGTATCCGGGACATGATGAAATGCTTCCCAGAAAGTGGCCATCCGATGGATGCACTACAAGCGTCTGCTGCGGCCTTGGGCTTGTTCTACTCCCGTCGCGCTCTCGATGACCCCATTTACATCCGTAATGCTGTCGTTCGTTTGTTGGCCAAAATCCCAACCATGGTGGCGGCATTTCAGCTCATCCGCAAGGGAAATGACCCGGTTCAACCTCGAGACGATCTAGACTACGCCGCGAACTTTCTCTACATGCTCAGTGAGCGCATTCCTGATCCGCTTGCAGCACGAGTGTTTGACGTGTGTTTGACACTTCATGCAGAGCATTCCATGAATGCCTCGACCTTCTCTGCCATGGTGACGTCCTCGACCTTAACCGATCCCTACGCTGTGATTGCTTCTGCGGTGGGAACTTTGGGGGGGCCACTACACGGTGGTGCCAACGAATCGGTCGTCGAAATGCTGGAAGAGATTGGCTCGGTAGAGAAAGTCGAAGCCTATGTTGACGACTGCATCAGCAACAAGAAAAAAATCATGGGCTTTGGCCACCGGGTTTACAAGGTTAAAGATCCACGTGCCACGATTTTGCAGGGGTTGGCGGAAAAACTCTTTGCCAAGTTTGGGCATGATGAGTATTACGATGTTGCCCTGAAAATGGAGCAAGTTGTAACGGATCGACTGGGGAGTAAGGGTATTTACCCCAACGTGGATTTTTACTCGGGTTTGGTGTATCGGAAACTGGATATCCCCACCGATTTGTTTACACCGTTGTTTGCGATCGCACGTGTGTCAGGCTGGCTAGCCCATTGGAAAGAGCAGATTGGCGAAAACCGAATTTTTCGTCCAACTCAAATTTACGATGGACACCACGATCTCAAGTATGTGCCGATCGAAAAGCGTTAGATATCTTAGAGAAGCAAGGAAAATACTATTTTGTTTAATTTTCCTTTCTTCTCTATTTTTTTGCAAAGGTTAAAAGTGAAGTGTATGAATGTTTCGATAGAAGCTTGGCCTTATAACGTTACATTCTGTGTCTAGTGTCTGCATAGCTCATGCACATTCACTGAGATTCTCTGGTTTTATATCAAAGCTGCACTCCTTGTGAATCAAGAGGCGCAAAGTAGTTTAGAAACAGCCTCTTAAGGCTTATCTCAAACACACAGATTGTATTGTGATTTTTATCAGATTCATGCTATTCGATATCAGTCAAAAAGTCATGAATTTCATGTCGCAAATACTCAGTTATTTTCGTGCCTTTCAACTTTTGTTTTGGACTCAGGGATCTTTTGTTTATTCCACTGGCTGGCTTGAAAGCCTTGCGGATAAACATCCCCGCACAAAGAAAGGATATACAATTCCATGGATGAACTATGCTGTCATTCATTTATTAAAACAGCGACTGACTCAAAAACTTACTCTCTTTGAATATGGAAGCGGATATTCAACCTTGTTCTACGCTCGTCTTGTGCAGCATGTTACATCTGTTGAGTATGACCATGAGTGGTTTGCTTTACTAAACAAAAAAATACCCAAAAATGTAGATTTACACTTTCAAATATATGTTCCAGATGGTGACTACAGTAGAGCTATACAGTCAACAAAACAGAAGTATGATGTTTTGGTTGTTGATGGTCGAGATCGTGTGCGATGTATTCTCTATGGTCTCGATTGTCTAACAGAGTCTGGCGTGGTTATTCTTGATGATTCGCAACGTTCAAGATATTCAGAAGCATTGGCTTATCTGAAAGAAAATAATTTTCAATGTCTTGACTTGATTGGTATTAAACCCGGCACATCTGCAATCTGCCAGACAACAATTGCTTACCGTGCACAAAACTGTCTTGGGTTATAGCCAAAAGCTTTATTGATGTTTGGATTAATTGCAAATATATTCTAAGCTTTATTGATGTTTGGATTAATTGCAAATATATTCTGTTACCCATAATAGACACAGAAGATAGTATAAGTTTTAGAAGCTGTTTCTAAAGATCGCTCAAACCCTTGTCCTATATAGGATTTCCTGTTTGAGTCAAAAAACGCTGAAATCCTTATGCGTCAAGGGTTACAAAATAGTTTAGAAACAGCTTCTTAGGGAAAGAACGGAATCAGTTACCTTTGGAAATCTGTAGACTTAAAGATACGCTTAAGGCAACGTAAAGCTCAATTTAAAATTTGAGCTACTGCGTAAGCTACTGCGTATAAATACAGACGGCAATTTCTGGGAAAGCGACTACGATAAATGAGGATAATTTTCTACGTATTCTCACTTATCCATTACTGAGATCGCCCATTGTATGGTTTTGTCCTCTCCACCTTGTTTTCAAAACGAAGCCTCGACGATCGAGCCAGAGAATTGGCAGCCTTCACTCGAACACCTCACACTCGACTCGACTCTTGCCGACTTAAGTTTGTTTGACTGTTCGGTTGCGGCTTCGCTGTGTGGTGCGGATTTGTGCGTCTTGTTTGATCAAATGCCACTACTGCCGGGCGCGGTGTTGATGCGCGATCGCGAAACAGTGGGCATCATTTCACGACGTAGCTTTTTCAAACAGATGAGCAAGCAGTATGCGGTTGATCTGTTTTCTCAGCGACCGATCGCAGAGTTACTCGACTATGCCCGCGCTCCAATGTTGGTATTGCCGATCGAGGCTTCGATCGTCTCGGCGGCGCGTGCTTCCCTCGCACGTCCGCCTAAATTTTTGTATGAGCCGATCGTGGTTGACGCGGGGATCAGATGGAATGGTCGCGATCGGTGTCACCGATACTATCTCATCGATGTTCACCAACTGTTGATCGCCCAATCTCGTATTCATGAACTTACGAAACAATTACTAGAACAGCAAACGAAAGCCCATGCTATCCAAATGGAAAAGATGGCGAGTCTGGGACGATCGATCGCTGGAATTGCCCACGAAATTCGGAATCCTGTGAACTGTATTCATGGCAATATGCAGTTTTTAGAAACCTATTTCGAGGGTTTAAATGAGTTAATTGATGCCTACGATCAAGGGTGTGATACAGAAGAGATCGACGATGTAAAAGCTGAGATTGAGTTTGATTTCCTGCGCGAAGATTTACCCTCAATTTTACAAACCCTGCGCGTTAGCTCTAGTCGAATGCGCGATATTGTCGAAAGCCTACGTAGTTTTGCTCGGGTTGGAACTGGCAAACGTCAGCCATTTAGTGTGCACACTTGCCTTGATAGTTCTTTGCTCATTCTGAGCAGTCGTTTCAAGGCTGGCATTGCTTTGGAGAAGGATTATAGTTCTACCCCCCTTGAGTCTCTGGGTTATTCTGGACAAATTAGTCAGGTATTTCTGAACCTGATTGCAAATGCATTGGATGCCCTTTGTTACAGTGATGCTCCTAGACCAAACCCAACGGTCACGATCGTCACAGAGTTAGCGGATGATGGCAGTATTATCGTCAAAATTCGTGATAACGGCCCTGGTATTCCTGAAAGTATTCGGGGACGTATTTTTGAGGATTTCTTTACCACAAAATCTGAGGAGATTGGCACGGGTATGGGATTAGCGATCGTGCATCAGATTGTGACGGAAAATCATGGGGGGCGCATTTCGTTTCGGACGGATGCATCCTGGGGAACAGAGTTTGAAGTATGCTTGCCCGGTTTACCGTAGGCAAAATCTGGGACTGGGGCGATCGTCAGAGGAAATGTGCGGAAAAGGAACGGGTTAACCTGAAAGGAATAGGAGGTAAAAGCCAGCCGAGCCGGGATCTGAGGATAGACCTCTTGGCGATCGGGTTGTCACGTTGTATTAACCATGAGCCAGCACGAAAAACCGGTCGAAGATCAACGAGCCGAATTTCACCATCAATCTGTAGACGTTGCGCACACCGAGTCCACAACGGAGAGGAAGGATGACCATCTCTCCGATCCGCTAACCCCGTCGCACTATTTGGGTCATCCTGAGGATTTGGGAAGCTCCGCCACGTATTCCATGGCCGATGTTGAGACGTTTTTGTTCAACAAATTTCAAGCAGAGACCCGTGCAAATGTCCGCGCCTGTCGTAGCGTTGCGATGCGCATCACGGAAGAGGTCGATCGCACCTGTACCCAAAGCCAACGCATCCAAGCTTCAGGGGCGATCCAATCCTGGGCCATGAAGCTTGCGATTCACCGGTTGCATCAGATCCTGAAGTATTACGATGCAGGATCACGGGGCGGACGGCTGGAAATCCACAGCACCCTAAGCGCGATCGTGTATCGCTACATCACACCGATGCAAGTGCAGGCTAGCTATCAGGCTCGCTTACTCTTAATCGAAGATTTTCTGCAAAATTTTTACGTTGAGTCACTGAATGCGTTGCGGCGAGAAGCCCAGCTTGAGGCCCAGTATTCTCCCCGATCGCTGCTGGAACTAGCAGAATATATGGCGTTTACAGAGCGTTATGCCAAACGTCGAATTTCCTTGTCGCGGGGTCGCAGTCAACAACTAGTGGTTTTACGCGCACAAACCTTCGCGCAACACCAACCACCGGAGCAGTCCCTCGATATCGAACAAGCGATGGAGGGACGTTCGGATAGTGATGCGAGCGGCTGGCAAGAGGCGTCCCATGGTCGTGTGCGCGATCGGGTGAGCAACGCCTCGATCGAACCCAATGATGTGCTACTCCGGCAAAAAGTCATCGATGAACTGATCGCCTACCTGGAGCATAGCGACCAAAGCGAGTGTGCCGATTACTTTGTCCTCCGGCTACAGGATTTGCCCACGCACGAAATTGAGGCTATTTTGGGGCTGACTCCGCGAGAACGAGACTACCTCCAGCAACGCTTTAAATACCATCTGATCCGGTTTGCACTCTCACACCATTGGGAATTAGTGCATCAGTGGCTCGATGCAGACATCGAAAAAAATCTGGGGATGACCCGCGCGGAGTGGGAACAGTTCCTGAACCTGTTGGACATAACCCAAGTAAATTTACTGAGACTCAAACAAGAGAATCTTGAGGATGCCATGATCGCGCGGCAGCTCAGTCTAACGCCTACACAGATGAAAAAACGGTGGTTTGAGCTGCTCAAGCTCGCCTGGGAATTTCGCAATCGTTAACGATCCGGAAGAGGTAAATCTACTGATGAATAATGAGACGAACAACGCGGAAGAGATGAATCGTAACAACGATCGCTTTTTTGACTGGCTTCTGGGCGCCACTGAACCGAACTCGAGTGTTAACCCAGATCGATCAATCGACCCTAGATCGATCCCTCTTCCCTCCGCGAACCCTGAGATCGCAGACCCTGCTGCTTCTCCGTCAGCCACCTCGGACTTACCGCCTGTAGGAGATATACCCACCGTGCAAACTCGCTTTAATGCTCTGATCGAACGCCGACTTCGCATCGAAATCGAAAAGAATTTACCCCTATTTCCCTGGGAAACCAGCATTCTCGACTACGAGACGGAAACCGCTCAGGACGAAACAGTACAGCTCTCTTGGCTCAGACGTTTACAGCAGATTGAGCTACCGATCCGATTGCCGGATCACACCCTGACGTCGATCTTTATGCGTTGTCAAGAACTCGCACGCCAGCCATTACAGGAAGGTCTGCAAATTGTCCGCGCGATCGAGCATCTATTTCCCAACTCCGATCGTTGGCTTCATGAACTAACCGGCACATTTCTACACGAAGCCACGGTCCGTGATGGTTTTAGCCTAAAAGAACGGATCATCGACCTCACTCGCAACACATCCCCCCACTCACCCCGCTCCTTTGACGACGCCTCCGTTCCTCAACAAGCATTCCTATCTATGTTGGCGGCTCGCGAAATTTTACAAGAGTTACGTTTTGATCTGACCCCACAAACCCCACGTCTTGAGCGCTGCTGGCAGCTTGAAGAAGGTGACTTAAGTCTGATGGTCGAAGCGGTGCAATGTGACGCTGGGATGGCAATCCACGTCGTATGTGAAGTGCCTGCGGCCTGTACCGTTCGGGTTTTTGATGATCATGACACTGCGATCGCAAGCTGTGACCATGCAAGTGAACTCCACCTCAACTTACAAAATATCACCCTCAATCAGCTCTACACACTCGAAATTAACTCCGGTCAACCGCATACTGTCCCACTGCAATTTGCCATACGTGTATCCCAGTAAACAGCCACCGTATCCCTCTCTCTCCGCACGCTACGGTGTACACACAAGTCCCTAACAATTGTCACCTCTTGTTCCTACGCTCTGCGTAGGAATGCTGTCGGGACGCTCTGCGTCCAGTGGTGCGAGGTTTGGCAACGACGCAGAATACACCCGACGCTCGATCGTGTATCGATTGATCGTCGGGTGTATTTTCATCGATCAACCTATTCGTGTTGGGAGTATGCGTTTGCCCGGTATATTCAGCC
>RDYZ01000482.1 GCA_004293855.1 Oscillatoriales cyanobacterium
CCCATCACGGCCACCGACCCCTCCGGCACGATAAACGGCCCCCAGGTATAGTTCGGCGGCTCGGCAATGTAAGTTTCGGCGATCGGCGTACGATTCACCACGAGCTGACCGCCAAAGACGGCGATCGTATCGCCTGCGACCCCCACCACCCGTTTAATAAACGCTTGATTAGCCGTAAAGCCCTGACGTTGGAGCGAGTCCGGCGGGCTAAAAACCACAATGTCACCACGCTGGGGGGTGTGCAGGTGATACGACACTTTTTCGACAATCAGCCGATCGCCAAGATCGAGCGTTGGAAACATGGAGGCCGACGGAATAAAGCGCGGCTCGGCGACAAAGATACGCAGCAATAGGGCGATCGCAAAGGCAAGGGCGAGCGGCTGAAGATTTTGCCGCACAAAGGCTCGCCAGCCGGTGGGAGGCGGGGAATCGGCGATCGGGGCGACGTTCGGAGTCGAGATATCATCGGGAAGAGTCATAGGGTGAGGACAGACAGAGGTGGTTGAAATCGAGACTCGAAGGCAAAAACTGACGCAATTCGGAGGGAGACAAACCTGAAAGCTGGCACAGCTCCAGGACATACTTCGAGAGTCAGAAAACCCTAGAAAATCTCAGTTTTCGCGAAGTGGCATCATCGCAAGTTCCGGGAATGCTGGATTAGGGCGCACCCACTCGACTATCTTCGGTTTCGAGATCCGCCTCTTCATCGAGTTCCGTATCGTTATCGTTGGTCTCATCCGACTCGTTCTCGTTGTTCAGCTCGTCGTCGTTGGTATTTTCGAGGTCTGTGTCATCTAAATTCTCCGATTCATTACTGTCCAATTCATTGCTATCCAATTCATTGGTATTGCCGGTATCGCCGTTATCGTCCTCTCCCTCATCATCCGGCCAGGTGAGATAGCTACCGATAATCGTTTGGCTGTCGTCGAGAAAGGCATCATAGGGGCGATCGATACCGTAGACATTCAGGATAAAGACCGTATCGTTACGCTGCTCGATGTAACTGACCGCATCGAGTTCTTTGCCCTCGGGAGTCGTACCACGCCAATCCAAGCGGACACTACCGTCGGGCTGGATTTCGGAAAGCTGCCA
>RDYZ01000331.1 GCA_004293855.1 Oscillatoriales cyanobacterium
CAGCTTGAGGGTAAGACCGTCACCTGGCAGCAGCGTCTTTGCCAAGGTGCGACTCCGATCGAGCTGAATTGGGAAACGCAGCGGTTTGACGAGCAGTTTGTGATCGCGTCACCGGAGCTGAAGGGAATTACCGTGTTTTGGTCCAAGGCCGGAGAGACTCTCCGACGGGATATGACCGCGAGCCGCTTGGAACTCGATCGCACGGAACAGGTTCTTTACATCACGCCCAAATCTCAGCCGGAGGTCGTGGTGCGCGTCGGTGTGCCGCAGCCGAAATATGAGTCGATCACCTTAACGGCGTCGGTGGTGACGGTGGCGGGCAATACGCTGGTGATTCGCGATCGGGGTCAAATGTTGGAGGTGCGAGCCTCGCTCAGTGCCACACAGATCGCCCAGCTTAAGGCTGATTTGGCGTAATTTTGGGAGGCAAGGCGGCCAGTTGCGCGATCTTCGCCTTGGTGCGGGCGAACACTTCAACGGTATCGCCGAGGGCTGCGGTCAGATCGCTGCGGGTTTTGGCATGTTCAGCCCGTTCGAGGGCGAGGTCCGTTTCTAGGCTGGCGAGCTGCTGGGTCAGGGTTTCCACCTGGGTCAGGGCCGCCACAAGCCGATCGCGGAGATCCACCTCAGCGATCGCCGCCACCTCCACAGCGATCTGAGCGGCTGCGGTCGGGGTCTGGGCGGCATCCTTAAAGCGGGCGAGTTCCGTTTTTAGGCGATCAACTTCCGCGTGGGTGGCATCGAGATCCTGACGGCGCTGGCTGGCCTCTTGGGTGTAGAGCTGTCGCCAGCGATCGGCGCTGTCCCGTGCCGCGCTCGCCTCACGTTCAGCGGCCTCGATATGCTGTTTCAGGGTGTCAATTTCCGCCAGCCAGGGCTGAAGATTGATCGCAGCGTCGGCGGTAGGGCGATCGGGCGTCATCGATTTACAGGAATAAGTGCGGGGTTGTTAAAAGTATCCCAAGAAAATCCCGGTTGTGAGGCAGATTGAAGCGTGGGACGGTCAAAAACAGTCCCACATCTGGGGGGAACGATAACCACCCCTAGCCAAAGCTAACCCCCAAGTCGGTTTCTGAGACCACCGTGAATGCATTGGTGAGATCGATCGCCGCACCGTTGGTCACCCGACCGATAAAGCCAAGGCCAGAAATTTGAATCAGGGCATCCGCTCCGGTGGCCACAAAGCCGACGCTCGACGCATTCAGTTCGCCGACGATCACCAGCCGATCGCCAGCCGTGAGGGAAAAATCGGTGATTGTATCGATCACAGCGACATCAGTACTGAGATCCGTGGCCGTTCGCAGGATGAAGGTATCCGCCTCCGCCCCACCGGTCAGGGTGTCACGATCGCGATCGCCGATCAGAAAATCACGGCCCGTACCGCCCTTGATCACATCATTACCCTGACCGCCACGCAGAACATCATTGCCGCTGTCACCATTCACCGTATCTTCACCCAGGTTACCGTGGAGAATATCGTCATCAGCACCACCGGACAGCACATCATTATCCCGTCCGCCTCGAAGCAGATCATTCCCCAATCCGCCAGTCACAGCGTCTGCCCCTTGACCGGCGTACACCACATCGCCAATCTCCGACCCGATGACCCGATCGTTGCCCCCGAAGGTTAGAAATCCAGTGGGATTGGCCGCACTGAGATCGGAGGTCAGAGCGATCGTATTGGCGGCGTCGTCGAATAACTGAGCGCTGATGATGAGCGTCGCTTGACCGATACGATTGGCAAACTGGTTGAGCAAACCGCTCTCCATGAACCCCGAGGTTCGACCGGGAACCGTTCCCGCTGTCACCCGTGCGCCGCTGATTTCCGATCCGAGGGTAACGGTGTCGATCGCCCCAAGATTACTGGTGACCTTCCCAAACACGGCATAGTTGCCATCGAGGAAGGTATTACGATCGCTGAGGTTGATATAAAACTGAGTTGAAGCGGTGTTGGGCGTATCAAACGCCGGTTGGCTAGCATCACCACTGCGAGCCATGGCGATCGTGCCGCGCAGGTTTTGCAGAGTTGGCACTAAATCGGGAACGCCTGCCTGAGCGAAGGTAAACCCGAAGGCGTACTGTCCGCTGCTGGACTCGCGAATTTCCAGGGGAATGGTGCGGGTGATCGCAGGCTTGGCCGCAGTTCCCTCACTTAGGCTGTTCGGGTCACCCGCCTGGATGACAAAATTCTCAACCACCCGGTGAAACTGAATCCCATCATAAAAACCAGTTTCGACCAGATCGACAAAATTTCCGCTCGTGTTGGGTGCATTGACGCCATCCACTTCGATCGTAATGGGCGTGCCATCAATGACCATGGTGACGGTGACGAGGCCGGTGAGAGGTGCGAAATTTTCCATCAGTAAGGGGTACGAAAGTTTAGGAATGAACGGCCAAAATTACGGGCAAGATTCGACGCGGGCAGGGTTGACACCAACATCGAGCGGCAACCCCCAAAGTTTAAAGTGTGATCTTGGATGGTTGATGTCTGATGGTTAAGGTGAATTGTTGCGGGTTTAGCCTTCAGGATAATGCGAGACGTTCCCCATCTTCTCCCGCTGGCTTCAGTCCTCACAGGGTTTAGCGCCGTGACGATCGCGATCACGCTGACAAGATTAGGCATGACGTCCGCCTCCAGTTTCCCGAAAATTCCCCTTGCGGGTCGGGTCTAACCGGCTTCCGCGACGTTGGTGAATGCAAGATGTTCCATCAAGCGGGGATTGATCCCGCTGCTTACGGCGTCGATTCCACAGGGCGACGGGTGTTTTCCAAGACATACCGATCCTGTACCTCCGATGCCGTGGAGGTTTCAAGACCCGATGACTTCAGGACTCCGGACACAAGCATCGTTTGTGCGGTTTCCTCTGGCAGATGATCCGTACGAACCCAGATCGCGCTGGTTTCATCCTGTAATAAATACACCGCTCCGTTCACCAAGGGGACACGGCGGACAATCACGCCCGAAATCAACACAGTTTGCTCGACGAGTGGAGTTGAATCCTGAGACTCCGGTGTATTTTGCTTGGGGGATGGGTCTGCCGGAGCGACGAGATCGGCGATCGGCGTTGGCGTATCTAGGCGATCGCAAGCCGTCAGCACCCCACTGAACAGAACTAGGCCCAGCATTCCCCAGGACGCAAGTGCGCGACCCATAGACGAAGATCGAAGCCAGCGAAGCGAAAATGCTAGGGTGTGTGAGGTGTTCAGCGGCATGGGGCGATCGTCTCCTAGAGCAGGGCTGCAACGTGACGCGCTGCCTGCGATCCCCTTGTAACCGCCGTTCACTGACCGTTTTTTTGTGAAAGGGGAAGTCCTCGGATGGCAACTCAAACAGCGCGTCTTCTTGACGGTAAAGCGCTCGCTCAAAAAATTCAATCGCAGCTCGCCGATCACGTCGCGGCCTGGACAGCCGAGGGGCGTCGCGCCCCCGGTTTAGCCGTTTTGCGGGTGGGAGATGATCCGGCCAGTGCGGTTTACGTACGCAACAAGGAGCGAGCCTGCGAACGGGTTGGAATCGCCTCCTTTGGTCAGCATTTGGATGCCACCACCAGTGCCGAGACGATCGCCGCTGAAATCGATCGCCTCAATGCCGACGATCGCGTTGATGGCATCCTCCTCCAATTGCCCCTCCCCGCCCACCTCGACCCGGTGCCTTTGCTCCTGCGCATCGATCCCGACAAAGATGCCGACGGTCTTCACCCCACCAACCTGGGGCGGCTCGTCCGTGGCGAAGCGGGTTTGCGAAGCTGTACCCCCGCAGGTGTGATGGCCATCCTGAAGGAGTACGACATTAACCCGAGCGGTAAACAAGCGGTGGTGATTGGACGCAGCATCCTGGTGGGAAAACCGATGGCGTTGATGCTCCTCGAAGCGAATGCCACCGTCACGATCGCCCATTCCCGGACACCCGATCTGGCTGCCACCGTGCGCCAAGCGGATATCGTGGTGGCGGCGGTCGGTCGTCCGGAGACGATTACTGCTGCCATGCTGAAGCCCGGAGCGGTGGCGATCGACGTGGGGATTAACCGCATCGAGCATCCGGAGACTGGTCAAAGCAAACTAGTCGGCGATCTTGAGTTTGACGGTGCAGCGGCGATCGCCAGTGCAATTACACCGGTTCCTGGTGGTGTCGGCCCCATGACGGTGGCGATGTTGCTCCGCAATACGGTGTTTCGCTATGCCCAAGTTCACGGCCTTGGGTTTGAGGTGTAATGTGAAAGTTGGGAATTTTAAGCTGGAGCATGTTGATCGGGCTCCACCGCAGGGCAAACGCATACTCGGTAGACCCTCACCCTAAATCCCTCTCCCAGGCCGGGCTACAGTGTATACACAACTCAAGGAAAAGCAAGAGAGCAACCAAAAAAGAGGGAATGGAACTGACGTAGACCTCGGGAGAGGGTACGAGAACCGGGGGGGCGTT
>RDYZ01000217.1 GCA_004293855.1 Oscillatoriales cyanobacterium
GCGGTTACTGCCGCCCAGGAGGGAGCCGACGCCACCGGCTGCACACCGCCGACGCTCTTAGCGATCACCCTGCTCACCAGCCTCAGTTCGCGCGATCTGGCGTTTGATTTAAAAGTACCGATCGAGCTACCCGAATTTGCCCTCGCGATGGCGCAACTAGCCCAGGAGTCGGGCTTGGGTGGGGCGGTGTGTTCCCCCCAGGAGGCGGCAGAATTGCGCCGGGTTTGTGGTTCGGAGTTTACGATCGTCTGTCCCGGCGTGCGTCCGAGCTGGGCAAGCAAGGGCGACCAAAGCCGAGTGATGACACCGACAGAGGCGATCGCTGCTGGTGCAAGCTATCTGGTGATTGGCCGCCCAATCACCCAGGCGGATGATCCCGCTGCGGCATTCGATCGCGTCTGTGCTGAGCTTTAGTATCGTTATCTCGGGTCAGCCACAACCACCCGACAGCCCGACACCTTAACCCAATACCGCCGCCACCACCTCGGTTAACTGCACCCGTCCCGTTAACCCTGGTAGCTTTTGCCCCGCGTGGGCACTGCCGAGTTGGGCGATCGCCGCCATTGCGAACGTACGGGTGGTGGTGTCGCTCAGGGTCGCGATTAAATAATCGGTGTCACGAACCGTTACCACACCGATCAGCCCGTCGGTTTTCGTCTTGAATTGCACTGCTTGGACACCGATCGCGCCGCGATCGCCAAGTTTGAGAGACTCCACCGCCAACGGTTTGACAAACCCGGATTGCGAGATAATCGCGATCGTTTCTCGCGCCGTTGCCACCGTCGCCCCAGCGAGCCATTCCGTTTTCCGTAAACGCAACCCTTGATGACCCTGGGCCGTTCGTCCCAACACCGGCACGCGCTGATCGTCGATCGTCAGCCGTAACAGTCGTCCACCGGTGGAAGCCAAAATCAACACCGTTCCGGCGACCACCGGTTGTGCCAGTAAGACGTGATCGTCCTCCTTGAGTTTAATCACCGTTAAGCCGCGAGCCGTCATGCTCGTCAGTTCCGCCAGTTCGACGCGCTTGAGTTTGCCGGAGGCGGTGACGATGAGCAGGTGTTGCGCCACCGCCGGATCATTGAGATCATCGAGGATAAATTGCGACACCACCGCGTCCGGATCGCCCTGAGCCGATGGTGGCAGTAGCGACACCGCCGCATCACCACGCCCGCGCCCGCTAGTCACAGGTAAATTCCCCACTTCTGTGGCGTAGACCTTGCCATCACGGCAAACCGAAATAAGTTGCCGATCGGTGCGCGTCGAGAACCGGGCGATCGGCAGATCATCGCTGCTATCAAGTACGTCGGGAATATCCGCATTGTGCTGACGGCTGGCGGCTTTCGGGGTGAGCCGTCGCACATAGCCGCGATAGGTCACCTCGATCGCAGCATCCTCGGCTTGGATTTCTAGCTCTAGCGGCATCGCAGGTTCGGGCGTAACCTTGTGCGTGCTGTCCTTGCTGGGCGTGGGACGATTATCAGTAGCGACTTCACCATCCACGGTGATGATCCGCGTACGACGGGGATCACCGAACTGTTTCTTGAGCGATCGCAGCTCTTTTTTAAGTGCTTTTTTGAACTCACTTTCACTGTCAAGCAACAGTTGCAGCCGATCGCGCTCTTGGGTCAAGTCGGCAATCTCATCCCGTAAATTCTGCTGCTCTAGACCGGTTAAACGACGCATCGGCATCGCTAGCACCGCATTCGCTTGGGCTTCGCTAAAGTCAAATTCAGCATAAAACTGCTGTTTCGCCGTACCGCCGTCGGGCGCGTTGCGTAAAATCGCGATCGCCTCATCGAGTCGCGCCAACATGCGCTGTAAACCATCGAGCAAATGGAGGCGAGATTCAACGCGATCGAGCTCGTGGCGGTATTGTCGGGTCAGGGTTTCCGTGCGGAAATCAAGAAAGTGTTGCAGGATCGCCCGTAAGCTGAGTTCGACGGGCTGACGATCGACCAGGGCGAGGAAGATCGCACCGAAATTTTGCTGAAGCTGAGTGTGTTTATAAATCTGCGCCAGAATTTTCGATCGGTTCGCATCGCGTTTGAGTTCGATCACCACCCGTACACCGTCGCGATCGCTCTCGTCACGCAGATCCGAAATCCCGATAATCTTGCCCTCATTGACCAAATTCGCCAGTTTTTCGATCCAGTTCGATTTGGTCACCTGATAGGGAAACTCGGTCACCACGATCGCGCTTCGGGTTGATTTGCGCTTGCGACCCACCTCGATATTTTCAAAATGCACCACCCCACGCATCGTAATACTGCCGCGCCCGGTCAGATAAGCGTCACGAATGCCCTGCCGTCCAACGATTTCGCCACCGGTCGGAAAGTCCGGGCCGGGGATAATTTCCAGTAATTTATCGTCGGTGATCGTCGGTTTATCGAGCAGAGCGATCGCCCCATCCACCACTTCACCCAAATTATGCGGCGGGATATTCGTCGCCATCCCCACCGCAATGCCAGAACTGCCGTTGAGCAACAGCATCGGCAACTGTGCCGGTAACACCACCGGTTCTTGCTGGGAATTATCAAAATTTCCCGTAAAGTCCACCGTCGCATCGCCGATCTCGCCCAGCATCGCACCATGCCCGATCGCCGATAGTCGCGTCTCGGTGTAGCGCATCGCCGCCGCCGGATCATTATCAATCGACCCAAAGTTACCGTGACCCGCCAACAACGGATAACGACTGGAAAAATCCTGCACCAGCCGCACCAGCGCATCATAAACCGCCTGATCGCCGTGGGGGTGATACTTTCCGAGCACGTCCCCAACCACCCGAGCGCACTTACGGTAGGGACGATCGGGGGTCAATCCCAACTCATGCATCGCGTAGATAATCCGACGATGCACCGGCTTGAGGCCATCGCGCACATCTGGCAAAGCTCGACCGACGATGACGCTCATCGCGTATTCCAGATAACACCGCTGCATTTCCTCATGCAGAGCAGTGGGAATCACTTGGTTATTCGAGAGAAGGTCGAGCTGACTGGACATAGGAGACGATGCTATCGGGGGAGGCAAACAGGAACAGGAGCAGAAATAACGATCGGACTGTCGATCGGTGTCATTCCCTTGATGCTAAGGGGAAAACGCCGATCCGACCGAGAAATGATCCAAGGAAATTCAAATCGATCCAATCTGTGGGATGTTGACGATCGATGACAATGGTGAAACAAGACCATACAACAGACCCGATAACCGTGGCGATTTGGGGTCATAGGAATCTCGCCCATTCATGTAGCTCGCATGTGGCCTACCTCGATCGCAACAACACTGATCGTACAATAATCTATGTTGTGGTGCAGTCTTTCCGCCGTTAGGATGCATAAACAGACTCCGATCGTCAGTAAGACAGACTGGGGTAACTGCGATCGTCGGTCTGCTTCCTCTAAATGTGTTCCACTGAAATCATGTCAAGCCTTCCCGCATTCTCCAGCGCTCCCCCCGTGACGCCGCTACAGCCAACGGTAGCCCTGAATACCCCAATTCCGGTGGCGGTTTCGCTGGCCCGTGTCAGTCGGCGATCGACGCTCTTTGTGGTGGAACCGGGAAAGCACGGCGGAATGCAACTTCGGGGCGAGGTCAGCTTGGTGGGGTTGATTCGTGAGTTGATGCGGAATGGTGATGGGATGAATGTGGGGTTGCGTGGGTTGGTCAGGCCGATCGAGCCGGTGATTTCACGGACCCAGTTACAGGACATTACGCAGCTCTTAGACCTCTTTCAAGCCCACCAACTCATTCACTTACCCGTCATCGATGAGCAAAGCGGTGAATGTATCGGTATCCTCGAGCAGGATCGCCTCCTGGAATGGGTGATGCAACCACCTCATGATGAGCTTTGGGGCTTGAAAAGCGATCCAACTGTGTCTCCTCCTGGCGATCGTGAGGCATGGCCGACCCCAGCCCCAGCCCCAGCCCCAGTCCCAGCCCGTGAAGCGGCTCCCCCCATCACCGTTCCGACTCCCAGCATTGCAGCGAGCAGCCCGATCGATACCGCGCCCCCTTCGCCCCCCCATCCCGACCCTCCGCAGGATTCACACACGGATGACCCCGCCACCATTCAGCGTCTTCAGGCTGATATCGCCGACTATCGACTGCTCGAAGGCAAGCTGTACAGCAGCTACATGCAAATGCAGGTGCTATTCGATGTGATGCGGGACGTGACCGTCATTGTGGCGGTCACCCAGGATGGGTTTGATGTCAATATTCCGAGCGTGACGCTGTTTGATGATCCCGTCCGATCGGCGGTCGTGGAGCAGGCGATCGCCGCCTTTTTGGATGAATCCCAGCCCAATGCCTTTCAGGACAGTGTGCGCCATGCCCTGCAAGGTGATCAAACTATTGAATGTGAGCATCAATTTGACGTTGAGGATCAAACCCTCCATTTTGAAGCGCTGATTTCTCCCATCTCCGGCACGAATGTTCTGTGGATGGCGCGGGATATTACGGTACAAAAGCGCGATCGGCTCAAACTTCAGGAGTACGCCCAACGCTTGGAACAGAGTGAAATCCGCGTTCGCTACCTTCTCACCTCCAATCCCGCCGTCGTGTATACCTGCAAAGCTGATAACCACGCCTGGAAAACCTTTGTTGGCGACAATATCCGCGATTTATTGGGGTATGACGCCACATGCTGGCTCGACGATCCAACCTTTTGGCAAGTGCGGCTGCATCCCGATGACACCGGTCATGTGGTCACCTCCCTCGAAACCCTGCGCGATCAGGGTCACTGTGTGATGGAATATCGCTTTCTCCACAGCAATGGCGTCTACCGTTGGCTACGGGACGAGATTAAATTGGCGATCGATACGGCCAGCGGGCAACCCTTTGAAGGCATCGGGTCCCTGGTGGATATCACCGATCGCAAACGTGCCGAAAACGAAGTGATCAAAGCCTTGGAAAAAGAACGGGAACTCAACGACCTCAAATCCCGCTTTGTGTCCATGGCTTCCCACGAATTTCGGACTCCCCTAGCGATTATTCAATCCTCGGCTCAGTTACTCGAACGGTATGAACTAGAGCCCACCGAAAAGCAGGAACAGTTTCATCAGATCAACACCTCGATCGTTCATATGAATCAACTGCTCAAAGATGTCCTCACCCTAGGCAAAGCCGAGGCTGGAACCTTGGAATTCAACCCCGAACCGTTACGGATTTGGGCCTTTTGCAATACCCTCGTACCGCAGCTTCAAATCGCCCTCGGTCAAACCCATCGCATCGCCATGATGATGGATAGCCAGATTGATGACACCACGATCGTGACCCTCGATGCCAAACTTCTGCGTCAGATGCTCACGAATCTCCTCTCCAATGCCATCAAATATTCACCGAGTGCTGACATCGTTGAACTCAATATTTCCCTCCCCTCAAGCAAGCACATTTGCTTTCGCGTCACCGACAGCGGCATCGGCATTCCGACCAGTGATCTGCCTCGCCTCTGCGAATCCTTTCACCGAGCCGCCAACGTAGGAACCATTCAAGGAACGGGGCTGGGTCTGGCGATCGTCCACCGTTGTGTCAGTTTGCACGGTGGTACAATCGACTTCAACAGCCATGTCGAGTGTGGTACGACGGTTACGATCCTGTTGCCTCAAGCCTTACAATCCCCTCCCGTATCTTTCGGCCTTTCCTAATTCGATGCCATGAAAACGATTGTTGTGATTGAAGATGAGCAAGCGTTGCTCAAGAACATCGTTCGCATCCTCTCCGCAGAAGGCTATAACAGCATCGGTGCTGAAAATGGTGAGGCGGGTATCCAACTGGTGCGATCGCATCGTCCCGATCTGATACTTTGCGATATCATGATGCCCGGAATGGATGGCTACGCAGTCCTCGCAGAGCTGCAATCCACCCCCCAAACCATGCTAATTCCGTTTATTTTCCTGACGGCGAAAACGGAGCGGGCTGATATGCGGCAAGGTATCGAACTGGGAGCCGATGATTATCTAACCAAACCCTTTGATGCGGATGAGTTGATCGGTGCGATCGAAGCACGATTCCGTAAAGACAATCTACAAAAGGAACGTATTCTTGAACTGAATGATGAACTCGCCCGTTTACGTCAAGTGTTAGAGGCGAAAGATGGCCTATTTGAGAATCTGAGTCAAGAGTTACGTCGTCCGATGTCAAACATTAATGTTGCCCTCAAAATGCTGAGTGAACATGACACATCTGAATCCCGTGAGCGGTATATTCAAATTCTGAAAGAAGAATTTACGCGAGAACTGAACCTTTTGGATCGCGTTTCTGAAATGAAGAAACTCCTCACCCCCGAAAACGTCAGTTTGCTGCGTCAGTTTAATATGCTCACCCAGTGAGGGCTTTGGGTGGGACGAGTAAAAGGAGTGGGGGGATGAAAATTGCGATACCTATCCGGCTTCTGTGTTGGTCTCCTCGGGGGCTCTTACTCACCTCTCAACGATCGCTCTGAAGATTCTGAAGGTTATAGATCGGCGGCTACTTCTATCCAGGGTTTGGAATGTGAACTAGAGCGCGGCCTAGAACGGTTTCAATCAAGGTTATCTATTCGGTATTACGTTTAACATTCCAGATGATTAAATTTTCCCCTGTGACGATCGGAGTCATCACCCTACTCACCACCGCTAGCCTCGAAGGTGTGGGGCAACGTGCCTACGCCACCATTGACGATGAGAAGATCGTCCAGGGATCGCGCGATCGCACGGAATTGGTGCTCACGTCCGGCTCAGTTCAGATCCAGCCCACAGCATGGCCGAAACTAAACCCTATTGCCCCCCCAGTTCAGGCGGTCCCGGTAAAACCCCTTACGGGTTTGGGTAAGGACGAGGATCAGTTAAATGATCTCCTGACCCAGGGTCGAGAACAGGTCGATGCGGATGATCTAGTTGGCGCGATCGCCACCTATCGCCAAGCCTCCACCCTGGACGATAGCAATCCGCTCATTTTTTCGGCGATCGGCTACCTCGAATCCAGCTTAGGTAATTACACCGAAGCGATCACCGCCTACCAGCAGGCGATCGCCCTCGATGCTGACGAACCCCGATTTCACTACGCCCTCGGCTATGCCCTCGCCCAAAGCGGTCAGTATGCTGCCGCTGAAGCCGCCTACCAAGAGGTGGTGCGACTCGATGCCAAAAATTTGAACGCTTTCCTCGGGTTAGGGGCGACCCAGTTTCGCCAGGATCGCTACGATGATGCCCTCGTCACCTACGAACGAGCCCTAGCCCTTGCTCCCAATAATCTCCAAATCGAAGGATTTCTTGGATCGACGCTCTTGCAACTCGGTCGTTACTCCGAGGCGATCGAGATTTTTGAGCGTGTGACCGCCCGTATGCCCAATGACCTCAACGCTCACATCAACCTCGGGACGGCTTTACTCAACGTCGGTCGCGATGAAGAGGCATTTGCCGCCTTCGATCGGGCTGAGCGCCTTAACTCTGGTGATGGTCAGCTTCTCTTTGACCTTGGTCAACTGCTCGAAGAACGCGGCGATGAGGAACGATCCACCCGTTATTATCGACGCGCCGCAAATCTCGATAACAGCCCCGAACTTCAGCTCAGTATTGGTCAAGCGTTACTGAATAACGAAGACCCGCTCTATGCCATCCTGGCCCTACGGGAAGCGATTTCCCTCAACCCAGAATCTGCCGAAGCGCACGTCTCCCTTGCCGCCGCCCTCAATGCTCAAAATCGCCAAGATGAGGCAATCACCGAACTAGAACAGGCACGATCACTTTACGAAACCCAAGGCCAATCGGAAAAAGTTGTAGAGATCAACGCGATGATTGAAGCGTTGAACTAGGGACGATCGCCCGGAAACTTCAACCGACGGTGAGCTGGGGGCAAATCTGGATCGGAGTCGTTCGTGATCGGTGTACCGATCGGGTGAAGTTGAGACCACTTGTATCGTCAGTTCAATCAAAAACAAGACCGATTGACTCTGTGCTATTGGCTCAAAAACTGCGTTTCGACTCCGCTCAACGCTCTCCGGGTGTGCTGAAATGCGTGAAGCCTTGGTAAAACCGACTTTCTAGGACGTACTATTGGCCTCCAATAACTGCATATGGCGCCACCAATAATTCAGTGGATAGTACAAAACCGGAGCCCAAAGACTACTCAGTAAAGCAGAGGCCAGGGTGACGTCTTGGTAGTAGGACCACACTTCATCAAAATGCAAGAAGGTTAATCCATCGCCAGGGCGCCAGGCGTACCAACAAAACTGCAAAGCCACGATCGTCTCCGCAATCACGGACATGGCAAACACGATCAGTGAAACCGAAATAAAATCTTCCTGAACGTACTTCTTCTTCTTCAGGGATGCGGTCAAGATCCCAATAATTAAAAGACTGAGTGCTCGTGTGGGAACTGGCTCGCTGATCCCATCTTGCAGCAAGCCCACCGCCCACCCAGCCAAGGCCGCCTGCCAAAAATTCCGATTAATACTCCAGGCCACCACCCACAGCAATAACCAGTTGGGCGCGACTCCCAACAGTTCCATGCCTGGAAAACGTGCTGGCGACAGCAATAGGCATACCACGATCGAAGCGAGCGTTACCGAGCCATTGGTTAGTTTTCGAGATAGCTTCGACCAACGCATAAATCAGGAGGATAAAAAGATGAAATGGGACCGAGACCGAACAATTCAACCAAAGACTTTAAGCCACACTTAAACCCAAACCGATAGAATTCATTACCAAATGCTTTAGAGTTTAAGCCTTCAATCAAGCCCGACGACAAGCTTTTAATTCCGTCTTAAGTCAAGCCTTAAAGCGAATGTCTTGCCTTTTCACTCCATCTAATCCAAGTGAAGCCGCGAAATTTAGCCCACGTCTGACACGGGTGAAACGCGGGTTATTCGTCTTCCTCGAGCAAAATTTCAACTTCGCTATTGAGTTTTGGCTGAGGATTCAGCGGTTTATCCACGTGGGAATGCACCGACACCCATTCTAGATTGGCGATAGGGGCGAACAGTTCAACTTTAACTAAGGGTGCAGGGCTGGCCGATAAATCCACAGATGTGACCGTTCCGATCGGAATTCCTGCCGGGAAGCGCTGGCTAAAGTGAGAGGTGGTGATTGCATCCCCCGGTTTAACGTCTGGCAGCTTCTCGAAAAACTCAATCACGGCGAGCGTGCTACTCACCCCACGCATTACCCCCGCCGCACGCGATCGGGTTACCGTCACTCCGACCCGGCTAGAGGCATCAGAGACGAGGAGAACACGGCTTGCATGGGCGGAAACACTCGACACCCGGCCAATCAAACCACCCGGCGCCACGACGACGTCGCCCCGATTAATACCATCCGCTTTTCCACGGCCAATCACCAGATCTTGCCACCAATGATTTGCACTGCGACCAATGATCGGGGCAAATGTCGGCTCACCGATATTTTTGGGTGCCTCGTCAATGAGCTGGCGAAGTCTCGCGTTTTCCTGCCTTTGTTCCTCTAATTTGGCAGATAGTTCACGGGTGCGGGCATCGATCAAACTTTTTTCACGAGCTTCAGGCACTTCAAACGGACGAGAAATTTGGCTGTACAGTTCGTATAGGATGCGGCCATTCGACTGACGAAACGACCAGGCTCCGAGCAATACAACAATTGAGATTCCAGTGGTAACGCCGTAACGACCCCACCACTGGCGCATAGCATATACGAACATTGACCCTCTAGTTATGTGACGTGCGACACCCTAAAAGCAACACCCAAAATCGTTCACTTTGCCCGTTTGATACGGCTCAATGAGAGACTACCACAGTCAGTCTAAATCCGGACGATCTGAAGGTTTATCAGTACTTGCAAAAATGATGTGATTGACAGCAAGGTAAATCACATCATTTTTAGGTAGGTTAGTTGGTGTGATTGACCGTTATTTGCCGGGTTTTTCTCAGTTCGGTTGGCCGTAAGTTACAGCGATGACCCGGCAAATATAGTGGTGATTTAGAGTGGGTTAGAACGTGTTCGGAAGACGCGCTCAAGCTGTTTGAAGTTTTCGAGGACGCGACCCGTACCCAGAACAACGCAGCTTAGGGGATCGGCAGCAACGTGGGTGACGATGCCTGTTTCATGGCTAATCAGGGTGTCGAGCCCTTTGAGTAGTGCGCCGCCGCCTGCGAGCATGATGCCACGATCGATGATGTCAGCGGCCAGTTCTGGCGGGGTGCGTTCGAGGGTTCGTTTAACCGCTTCGACGATGACCGCGAGGGGTTCAGACATGCTTTCACGAATTTCGGCACTTTTAATCGTGACGGTACGCGGTAGGCCAGACAGCATGTGCAAGCCTCGGACATCCATCGTCGTTTCGTCTTCTTCGGACGGGTAGGCCGATCCGACTTTAATTTTGATTTCCTCGGATGTCCGTTCCCCAATAATCAGGTTGTGGACTTTCTTCATGTACTGGGCGATCGACTCGCTCAGTTCATCCCCGGCCACACGTACAGACTCGCTTAAGACGATGCCCTGTAGGCTCATGACGGCAACTTCGGTCGTACCGCCACCAATATCGATGATCATGTTTCCTGTTGGGTCTGCAACGGGAAGACCTGCACCGATCGCAGCTGCAACCGGTTCGTCGATGAGGCGGACGTCACGGGCTCCAGCCTGAAGCGCAGCATCCATGACAGCGCGGCGCTCAACGCCAGTGACGCCACTCGGGATACCGATCACGATCCGAGGTGAAACCAGGGCTTGACCTTCGTGAACTTGGCGGATGAAGTGTTTAAGCATCATCTCTGCCGTGTCGAAATCGGCGATGACACCATCACGCAGCGGGCGGAGGGCGACGACATTACCAGGCGTTCGGCCTAGCATGTTTTTCGCCTCGGAACCGACGGCGAGCGGTAGTTTGTCGTCCTGGTCGATCGCGACCACGGACGGCTCTTGGAGAACGATCCCCTTACCGGAGACATAGACCAGAGTATTAGCGGTACCTAAATCGATACCCATATCTCTGGACAGTGAAAAGCGACTTAGTATGCCCACGCGATCTTTTAGCCTCCGAACCGTTGCAGCTCCCGAGCGAGCTGTAAACTTTTGTTCCTTTCTTTTACGAGGGGGATTCTATTATGTTTCGTCCTCTTCGTCTATACGGTTGAGAAATGGAATGGATAGGATTTTGGAAAGATTGGTGCGATCGGGCCAGCATTAGGACAAAATAAGCATGGGAAGCAACGCTGTCGTTTATCGATACTCTGTAGCCTGTCTGCGGGCTAAACAGCGGTAGGTTTTGCCATCTTCACATTTCTGCTGCTGGTCTCCCCTATTTTGGAGAGGTGTCACAAACCACAGTTTATGACCCTAACACCCAGAGCCGTCATCCAGTGCTAGGTTTTGAATAACTAAAAAAATGACAATTAATTCAATTACATTGGTGGGTCGGGTTGGTGCAGATCCTGAAGTCCGTTACTTTGACTCAGGGAAGGTTGTCTGTAATTTCCCGCTTGCCGTGGAACGACCCACACGAGATGACCAACCGGACTGGTTTCGTTTAGAGCTTTGGAATAAAACGGCTGAAATTGCGGCAAATTATGTCCGCAAAGGCGGTTTGATTGGTGTAACCGGTTTTCTCAAGATCGATGTTTGGCAGGATCGCAACACAGGAGCACAACGCTCCTCACCTGTAGTTAGCGTTGATAACTTGCGCCTCTTGGGATCAAAGCGGGACATCGATACGAGTGCAGCCAACTCTTACAACGATGAATTTTAAGCGTAGCTTGTGACTGATGAGGTTCAGGGTATTTTTCGATCATGTCCTGTCTGTGGTGCAAGGCCGCGAAATACAGGTTCATCTCTATACACAGGCGCGACATGTGGTGTGTGTGGTTGGCCGCAGGGCGTCAAGATCGAAGCGGATCAGGAGCTAGACACGGCACGAGAAGCCTGGGCGCGTCAACTCTGGTTGACATTACAAGCTAGCCAAGATTGGAGAGATTCTTGGGATTATTGGTCTCAACGTTTAGATTGGTTAATCGATCGCACCGAAGCGATCGCCCAGATCGGGATCGCCGATCGGTTTGACCAGCTCGAAGCGCGAATCACGGCCAGACTCGAAGCGCCACGTGATCCCGACCCCGCGATCGCCGATGAACTCCCGCTCAACTCCGAACTCGGCCTTGATTACACCCCCCTGGCGATCGCCCTGAGCCAAGCCGATTGGCGCACTGCTGACGACATCACCCACCAACTCATCAACGACGCGATCGCCCGCAATCGTCCCCCCCCAACCGCATCACCTCCTCCACTGTTGGCCACACCTGCCAATGCAACCCCGATCTTCGACGACATCGCCCGCTTCCCCGCCACCGATTTACAAACCCTAGCTTGGCTCTGGGCGGCCTACAGTGACGGGCGCTTTGGCTGGGTCGCCCAGATCAGCCAATGGACGGATGACTACGGCACCTTTTGCGATCGCGTCGGTTGGCGTACCTCGCGCGGCTGGCTGTATTACGACGAATTGCAGTTTGAACCCGAAACCCTGGAATCGATCGCGATCGGGCATTTTCCCGTGTTGGGTTGGCGCAAGCGATCGTGTTATGGCGTTGGTGGAGAAACGGCGGCGGGAATTTTGTTAGCGTGGTTCGATCGTTGGCGGCAGATTTCGGAACCTGACCCGATGTAACGCGCAACAACTTGCGATAATTAAGCAATTGTTAATTTATGTTGCTCACTCACCATGACTCATAGCACGGTTCCCACCACCGACCCAGAATCCGAGACCACGCCGCCGATGAAATACGGCGAACGCGCGATCGCCGAAGGTCAGCTCACCACCTTTCCCAACCCGCGCCCCGGTCGTGTGTATAACGTCAATATCACCCTGCCGGAATTCACCTGTAAGTGTCCGTTTTCCGGCTATCCGGATTTCGCGACGATCAAAATCGACTACGTTCCCCATGAGCGCGTGGTGGAACTGAAGGCGCTGAAGCTATACATCAACAGCTACCGCGACATGTTTATTTCCCACGAAGAATCGGTGAATAAAATTCTTGATGATTTCGTGAATGCGTGCGATCCGCTGGAGATCACGATCGTCGGTGACTACCAACCGCGCGGCAACGTTCACACCGTCGTGACCGTAACCCACAAAAAAGACGCGGAATAGATCCATAAACTGTGACGCAATCCCTGACGTAAGTCGAGTTCTCGCGTGATCGCGATCGAACCCAGGCGTCACGAACGGCGCTGTGACTAACGGCGCTGGGGTCGCTCGTCGGTAATGTCTGGCACTCGGTTATCCGCTTTGAGGGAATAGCCTTGGCGCTCCATTTGGTTGAGGAAATCGCGCGTGATCGGAACCGTGTGGGGGGCGATCGAGGGCTCATCAGCCGCTGATCCCGTCGCGGTCGCAGTGGTCGGCGCAGTGGTTGACGCAGTAGTCGGCGAATCGTGATCCGCCGTGGCCTTGTCCTGTATTGCCTGTTTCCGCTGGCGTTTGAGCTTGGCTTGACGACCCATGATGGTTTAGTCTCCTCCGCAAATGCGGTATCGTGCGATCGATCCGATTCTGATTTTATGCATTTTCGCTGTGTTGAGGTTCTGCTATGTCTGCGATGCCAACCCTGGAAATCCAAGTCGAACGCAATGCTGCGCCCGATCGACTCGATGAGCTGGGCGTGATGCAGTGGCCGATTTGGAGCAAGGAAGCGTCAACGTTTCCCTGGACGTACGACGATCGTGAGGTTTGCTATCTGCTGGCGGGCGATGTGATCGTCACACCGGAGGGTGGTGAACCGGTTCAGTTTGGCAAAGGGGATCTGGTGACCTTTCCAGTGGGTTTGTCCTGCACCTGGGAGATTCGCGCCGCTGTGCAGAAACATTACTCCTTCGGTTAAGGGAACGAGAGGTGAACGACTATTGAGAGATAGACAACGAGCTATCCCGGCGTTACGACTGGTGCGATCGCCTCGCGATAGCCCCGCCACGCGGACAGCACCGCCGGATCGCTCACGGTTGCCCGTTGTAGCAATACCGCTCCATCGTCAAAGGCGATCACGCCGTATTCCCCCGTTTCCAGCAGCCGATCGACAAAGGGAACGATCGTTTGTAGGCGTTCGCGATCGACCTGAAACGCCGGAGCGTAGGTCACCAGTTGGGCGATATCCAGGGCGATAAACTCGGTGGCTTCGACGATGCCGCGATCGGTCAGCAGTTGATATTGCGGGAAGCGCAGGATTTCGCGACGGCTTGAGAGGTGGGGGATGATGTAGGTCGTCGCGGCGACGCTGGCCTCGTCGGGGACGCGATCGATTACGCCATGCACGGCACGGGCGTGCCGCCACTGCTCGACCAGACCGACATGAACGCGCGGCTCAAACGAATCGGGGATCAAAAAATACAATGTCCGATTGGGATTCGAGGTTACGGTAAACAGCAGCGAGAGCGTCACGCAACCAACCCAAAAGCGCCGGATACCGCGCCGTTTGAACTGATCTTGATGGGACGACCACCAGAGAATCGCACCGTAGAATAAACCCGGAACGACGGTCATGGCGTAGCGAATATTAATCACCAAGACCGAATCCCCTTTGGCGATTAACAGCTTGAACAACGGCACACCGGCGATCGTCCAGGACGCCAACGATGCAAAGGGAACGAACATCAACGGCAAACCTTGACCGAGCAGATAGGCGATCGTCCGATCGAACGGCGTCAACAGCTCACCGATTAAGCGAAACGGATTACTGAGAATCCCCCAAATAATTTCGAGTGTTGTGGCTTCCTCACCCGTCGCGTATTGCCCGAAGCGTTCCATCATGAACCGCTCCGAAATATCAGCGGAAAAGAACGGCATCAAGACATTCGTCAGCACCAGCATGTAACCAAAGGCCAGAATGCAGGTGGCGATCCCTCTGCCGATGTGGCGACGGCTGACAATCAAATACGCACCGATACCAAACAGACTGACGCCCGCATCTTCGCGCACCATGACGATCGCGATCGCGATCAGCCAATACAACCACCAGCGCCGCGTTTCCATCGCCCACAGCGCCACGAACACGAACAGCGGCAACTGACAAATATCGTGGAAATTTCCCCAGGTCGGCCCCGCGACGGCATTCGCGCCGTAGTAGCTCGCTGCGATCGCCCCAGCCACAGGCCGATCGACATGGCGCAGCGCCAGGATGTATAACATCAAGCCGCCCAGGGTGATCAGCGTCAGGTGCAGCACACTGAGGGTCACCGGCGAGGGAAACAGCGCGTAGATCGGTAGCCAGATCATCAGCGCAGGCGTGAAATGCTGACCCAGCCGGTGATACATCACCTCCGGCCATGCCCCTTGGTTCACCACATTGGTTGAAAGCGCCGAGGAGAGGGAACTTTGAAAAAAGCGCCCGTGACTACTGTTCCAGTAAACCTGGTTGAAAATGCCCTGGTCGTAGGAGGCGTAAAAGCTGTAGTAACGATTGAGCAGCAGGGCGAGAGAAATGCTGAAAAAGATGGCCGTGATCGTTAAGATCCAACGGTGTTGCCGCAGGCGATCGAGCCAGGATGTGATCGCGATCGGGGGATGCGATCCCGCCGCCACACTCGCCACCGATGGCAGCGACGCCGCCTCATTCGGCAGGTCGTGTGGGGAGTCAGTCGGAGAATCGGTCGGGAAATCTTTCAAGGCAGTGTCAAAGCAAGATCACGGCAAACGCAGGACAAAGAGATGGCGATGCCAGAGCAATCTTAAGCCAAGATTGAACGTGAGACGATCGCTTCAAATAAACCGAAAACTCAGTAAAATCTGGGGAACCGTTCAGCGAGAACCTAAAGAAGGTCTTAAGATGTAGAAGTAATGCGAAGTGTACGGCAGTGTTATATCGATAAGTCTCGATTGATCCGACATTTCCTGGGGTATCTCCGTTTCTAGCCGTTCGCCACCCGCCTCACGCTCGTTTTTGAGGGAGTTGAAGCGGTGAGCCCCTCGCGTATTGTTGTAATCGATCCGCCACTGCCACCCATCCGGATTATTTAATCTCTCCACACGGTTGCCGTCGGCCAGGACTTCGCATTGTTTTTACCCCAAACTGACGTTGCTTTAGCAATGAGGCTCTCATGTCAGAGTTAGACCGACCTACAACAGCGCCGCCCAGTGCCGACACCGCAGGCTCACCCCAGGCGACTATTCAGCTTTTACTGTTTGTCGATCGGCGTCCGAGTTCGTGGGAGCAAATGCGCTACATTCGTCGCTATCTCGAAAATACGGACGAACAAAACTTTTCCTTGGAAGTCGTTGATGTCAGCAAACAGCCCTATTTGGCCGAACACTTTAAGCTGATTGCCACACCGACTTTACTCAAGCTGTACCCCGAGCCCCGTCAAATGCTCGCGGGTAGTAACCTGGTCATTCAGCTCGAACGGTATTGGATGCGCTGGCAAAAAACCTTAATGGATGCGCCGTTTCCGAGCAGTGACACGACCCTGAGACCCACCGGGGTGACGCCAGCAAATCCAGACCCCCATTGGAACGGATCGCCGCCCCGATCGAGCGAATCCATGGGTCAGTCCCTCGCGATTTCTGCGGAGGTGTTTGAGTTATCCGATCGGATCTTTGAGTTGGAAAAAGAAAAGGCTGATCTGGAGGATCGGCTCAATTTTAAGGATCGACTGATTTCGATCCTGGCCCACGATTTACGCAACCCACTCACGGCGATTTCGATCGCCCTCGAAACCCTCGAAACTTTACTCAATCAAAATTCCCTGGACGAGCGCCCGGAAATCGCAGCGAAATTGTTTCACCATGCTCGCACCCAAAGCCGCCAGATCGATCGCATGATCACCGATATTCTCGAAACCTCCCATAGTGGCTGCGATCGATTCCCAATTTATCCCCAGGATTTGGATCTTGAAGCCCTGTGCAAAGACGTTCTAAACCAGCAGCAAGAGCACCTAGAACGGAAGCAACATCGAGTCTGTACGGATATTCCCAAGGATTTGCCCCACGCCTATGCCGATGGCGAACGCATTCGGCAGTTGATTAGTAACCTGATCGATAATGCGATCAAGTACACCCCCGAAAAAGGCACGATCAAGATTGCGATCCTGCATCGCACGTCGCAAAAACTTCAGATTAGTATTTCCGATACCGGGCCGGGGATTCCCGCAGAGGATCAAACCACGGTTTTTGAAGATCGGTTTCGGCTGAATCGTGATGAAAGTCAGGAGGGTTATGGCCTAGGGTTAGCGCTCTGTCAGCGGATTGTGCGGGCGCATTATGGGCGGATTTGGGTGGATTCGCGTCCGGGCTGTGGTAGTACGTTTCACTTTACGTTGCCGGTCTATCGACACTTTGCGGGCAATGAGTTGAGTTAACCTGAGTTCAGGTTGAGCCTTCCAGGTGACACAAGCTTCTCTCGTTCTCTCGTTCCTACGCTCTGCGTAGGAATGCTCTAAGGACGCTCTGCGTCCAGTGGCACGAGGTTTGGTGATGAGAGCGTCTGGCTCGCCCGTTGCCCACGCAGAGCCTAGGAACGAGGAATTGACTGAAATCTAGAGGTTGTCAACACATACACCGAACTTAAGCGGAGGCTTCGGGATCGAGGTGGGATTGGGTCAGTTGTTGGGTTAAGCGCGTTAATTCTAGATCCCGTTTCTGAAGAGCGTCGGCCATCTGGCTAATGGCACGAGCTAGGGCGCCGATTTCGTCGGCTCGATCGATCACATTCTCCAATCCAAGCTGATCCGCATCGAAGGTATCGTGTTCGATCGCAGCGGCGATCGCGGCGGTGACGTAATAAATTTCGGCCAAATCTTCGACGCTTTTATGGTGTCGCGCTTCAAAGGCATCCATCACTTGGTTATAGCGAGCTGCAATATGACCGATTTCTGTAAACGGCTCCACGGGAACCCGGAGACTTAGATCGTGGGTTTCCGCCTGTCGATCCATCACCTGAAATAGATCATAGGTTTCGGTTTTGGCGTTGTGTTCCGAGAGGTTTAAGCCCAGCTCTTCATCTTCGATCGAAATGCGTAACGGCAAGAACCGATCAAGCGATCGTAACACCAGCCAACTCACCCCCAACGCCCAGACCAGCGCCACCACAATCCCCAAACCCTGCACCCCAATTTGCGCCAGACGACCCAGCCCCGTATCCAGTCGCGCTAGATCGCCAAACAGGCCGACGCAGAGCGTTCCCCATGTACCCGCGCCGCCATGGACTGCTACGGCATCCACAGCGTCATCGATGCGCCAATAGATCAGCAGTCGTGCCACCAGCAGGGCGATCGCCGCCCCGGTTCCGCCAATAATGACCGCTAAAGGAGCATCGACGGCATGGGCGCTAGCCGTAATCGCCACCAGTCCCGCCAGGGTGCTGTTGATCAGCGGCTCGGCTTCGACTCGATGATCGATCGCGGCACTCAGACCCGCCCCCACCAGTAAACCGGCCACCCCGCCCAGCATCGTGTTGAGCAAAATTCCCGGCACTGTTGCATCAAGGGCAAAGTTACTGCCACCGTTGAACCCAATCCAACCAAACCACAGCAGCATTGCCCCCAGAACCGAAAAGGGCATGTTTGATCCTTGGATTTTAGCCACCCGTCCTGATCCCGCGCCCCCTGTGGCGTCGGGGAAGCGTCCGCGCCGTGCGCCGATCGTGATCACCGCCGCCAGCCCGACCCAGGCGCCGATGCTATGCACCACCGTCGAACCCGCAAAGTCCACAAAACCGAGCTGTTCGAGCCAGCCTTGGGTTTGATTCATAGGATCTAGGGTGCGGTGAATCGAGCCATTCCAGGCCCAGTGTCCGAATACGGGATAGATCAGGCCGGAGACCAAAGCGGCGATCGCCAGGTAAGCCGAAAAGCGCATCCGTTCGGCCACGACGCCGGAGACGATCGTCGTAGACGTGCCGCAAAACATCGCTTGGTAGAGGAAAAACACCGCCCGATCGGGCGCGTCCAAGTTGGGAAAGATCGCCCCCTGTCCCCACCAGCCCCAGCGCGACACGCCGAACATCAGCGCAAAGCCAAACGCCCAAAACAGCGCCACCGATAAACCAAAATCCGCTAGGTTTTTAATCGCGACATTGATGCTGTTTTTCGATCGCGTCATGCCCGATTCCAGGCACATAAAACCCGCCTGCATCAGGAACACCAGGCCGGAACAGATCAACATCCACACTAGATCGATCGCAGTCATCGCACCGGTCATACCAGCATTGACATCCTCCCCAGCCTAAAGGTCGGGGGATTCCCTAGCCAGCGAACTGAGTGGCTCGATGTCTAGATGGGTTTGCACGTCATCGGCAGTGAACCGCGAATTGCACACGACTCCCCGCAGATTGCGACTACGCTCAACAGCGCTACTTGAGTAGCAAAGCGACTTCTTTGGCAAAGTAGGTCAGAATCAAATCCGCACCAGCACGCTTGATGCTGAGGAGCGTTTCCATCATGACTTTCTTCTCATCAATCCAGCCCTTTTCACCTGCGGCCTTAATCATCGCGTACTCGCCGCTGACGTTATAGGCCGCCACCGGAACCGCCGACACCTCACGTACTTTTGAGATGATATCGAGGTAGGGCAACGCCGGTTTCACCATAACGATATCCGCACCTTCCGTAATATCGAGCTCGACTTCGAGAATCGCTTCGGTCGAGTTGGCCGGATTCATCTGATAGGTTTTTTTATCGCCGGATTTCGGTGCTGATCCCAGCGCATCGCGGAACGGGCCATAGTAGGCTGAGGCGTATTTGGCTGAGTAGGCCATGATGCAGACGTTGGTAAAGCCTTCTTCGTCGAGGGCGTCACGAATCGCACCGATGCGACCGTCCATCATGTCCGAGGGGGCTACCATGTCGCAACCGGCGCGGGCTTGGGCGATCGCCATTTTGGCGAGGACTTCGACGGTGATGTCATTCACGATGTAACCCGCTTCATCAAGGATGCCGTCGTGGCCGTGGCTGGTGTAGGGATCGAGGGCAACGTCGGTGATGACGGTGATGTCTGGGGTTTGGGCTTTGATCGCGGCGACGGTACGGGGAATCAAGCCGTCGGGGTTGTAGCTTTCAGTGCCGACTTCATCTTTTTTCGCATCGGGGACGACGGGAAAGAGGGCGATCGCCGGGATTCCTAACGCATAGATTTCAGCAATTTCCGCCAGGAGCAAATCGAGGGAAAACCGATAGCAACCAGGCATGGATTCCACTTCAACTTTCTCGTTTTCACCTTCCATCACGAACATCGGATAGATCAGATCGTTCACCGAGAGCGTTGTTTCTTGCACCATACGACGCAGGGCATCGGTACGACGTAGACGGCGCGGGCGTTGGGTGAGGAAAAGTTCGTAGTTTTCGGTGGACGACATGGCAGTTAGAGGAGAAGAAACGTTAGCCCAAAGCTGATCGATCGCCAGTGAGCGTCAAGGACGGATCGGCAGGATCGTCAATTCGCCCCATCTTTCAAAGGGTCTCAGCTTCGAGCATTCCAGCATTATTCAAGCGTTCAAGGATACTAGTGCATCGTGTGAGACAGCGTAAACCGGGCGTTACGTTACGAAATATTGTTTTGCAATTGTTTTGCAGTGGCGTAAGGCGGAGGTGACAGACCGGTGGAAGTTGGGCAGGATGCATGATCCGATCGCAGAGTTCGCATCGAGTCGACCTGAGCCCGCAACCTACGAACCCAACCCTTCGTTAAGATGAGTAAACCTATTCCGTTTGGTTTGCCCTAACCGTTGCATGAATCCCGTCGTTGACTACCTCCGCATCAGTACGATCGATCGCTGCAATTTTCGCTGTCTGTACTGTATGCCAGAGGAGGATGATCTTGACTATGCATTGACGCCCGAGGTGTTGACCCGCAACGAAATCATCACCTTAGTGCGCGACGTGTTCGCCCCCCTGGGGTTTACTCGCTTTCGTCTCACCGGTGGTGAACCGCTCCTCCGTCCCGATATTGTGGATATCGTGGCCGAGATCGCCGCCCTACCCACCACACGCGATCTCGCGATCACGACTAACGCATTTCTCCTCGCGCAAAAAGCCGACGACCTCTACGCTGCCGGTTTGCGCCGTATTAATATCAGCCTTGATTCCCTCGATCCGACCACCTTCGATCGCATCATCCATAACCGTGGTCGCAGCCGCTGGCAACAAACCTGGGATGGTATCCTCGCCGCTCATCGGGTCGGCTTTGATCCGCTCAAGCTGAATGTTGTGGTCATTCCGGGGATCAACGACAGCGAAATTCTTGACCTGGCCGAACTGACGATCGCGCGAAACTGGCATGTGCGCTTTATTGAATTTATGCCGATCGGTAACGCCAACCTCTTCGGAGATCGGGGTTGGATTCCCTCGGCGGAGCTGCGCGATCGCATTCGTACCGCGTGGGGGTTACAAGAGGCCAGCGTTACCGGCGCGGGGCCTGCCGATGTGTTCCAAATCCCTGGCGCGAAGGGAACTCTTGGCTTTATTAGCCAGATGTCCGAATGCTTTTGCGATCGCTGTAACCGTGTGCGACTTTCGGCGGACGGTTGGTTACGTCCCTGTTTGCTGAACGAAACCGGCCAAATTGATCTAAAAACTCGCCTCCGGAATGGCGACCCGGTTCACGAGTTGCGCCATGCCGTCGGCGAGCTATTGGCCTTAAAGCCGGAGATTAATTTTAAACAGCGCGAGAGCGGGACTTCGGGGCTCGCCTACGGTCGAACGATGTCTCAAATTGGAGGATAACAACTTGAGAAAACGCAGCGGATGATCGCGGAGTCTGGCGAGATCGTCGCACCTGCGGGGCCAGTTCTTTCACGGTGCGATCGCCCCAGCAGCCAACTTTGGCGCTCGCACTCGGAAATACATCGTTCGGGAATCGTTTACGTTCACCCTTGGGTCTAGGTTCGGTTCAATATCATTGAATATCTCAGAACCGAAACCCGCTCTCAGCACAGGAAGTTAATCGCAAACGGATCAATCGAAACGGATCGAATTAATCGAAGATTACTGACGCGAGTAGTACTCGATGACCAGGAGTTCGTTAATTTGCAGAGCGACCCATTCCCGTTCGACAACGCCGGTAACCGTGGCGCTGAGTTTCTCTTTGTCGAAGGTGAGGTGACTCGGAACGTTAGCCAAACCGGGGTTTTCCAGATTGGTACGCACGCGATTTTTCGAGGCTTCGCGATCGCGCACCGAAATGATGTCACCCGGGCGGCAATTGTAGCTCGCGATGTCGAGACGACGACCGTTCACCAGGATGTGACCGTGGTTAACGAGCTGACGCGCAGCGGGGATCGTCGGCGCGAAACCGAGGCGAAAGATGGTGTTATCCAGACGCATTTCGAGGAATTGCAGCAGGACAAGACCGGTAGAACCCGTAACACGACGGGCTTTGCGGACGTAACGAAGCAATTGCTTCTCAGTGATGCCGTAGTTGAAACGCAGTTTTTGCTTTTCTTCAAGACGGGTAGCGTATTCCGAACGCTTGCGACGCGCTTGGCCGTGCTGACCCGGCGGGTACGCACGTTTCGGATCTTTACGAGTTAGTCCGGGAAGGCTGCCAAGACGGCGAACAATTCTTAATCGTGGCCCACGATATCGAGACATGTTTGTTCTATTGAGTAGGATTCATGGCGTCCCTCTGAGATGGACGCATTTAACGTGTGCCGCCGCAGCCTGATCAGGCAAATGCAGCTACGCACAGACCTCCAATAGTACGCGATCGTCGAAATTTTCCCAAGCCCGCCCAACAATTTCACCCCAACACAAACCCCCCAAGCGAACTAGACGACTGAATCCGCTGGGGGGGTGCATTGGGGGCTTGCATATCATCGCTGTGGTTTAGCGGGCAAGTTCATGCTCATAGACCCAGCGAGCTTCCAATTTTGGATAATCTTTCCCGGTCTCAAACCACTGCATCACAAGCTTGGGTTCAACGAGCGGATTTTTGACTTCAGCCGCCACAACGAATTGAGCGTTCCGAATGGTGTTGGATTTTGTCGTTTTCATCATCAAACCCTCTGTGATGTGGAGTACTGGGAACCAGAGGCTTAACCTCCCCTTTTTCCTTCCTTAACCTTGCCATAACTTTTGGGGCTTTGTTGTGATTTCGATCGCATTTGGGTGCAAAACGA
>RDYZ01000332.1 GCA_004293855.1 Oscillatoriales cyanobacterium
GATTTGGGATTCATTTCCATAATTGCCAAATGACCACCGGGCCGCAAAATCCGCCGCGCTTCGCGGAAAATTTCACAGCTTGCCTCGGCGGGTAACTCGTGGCACACCAGGAATAATGTCACCAGATCGCAGCACTGATCCTCAAGGGTAGTAGCCTCCGCCGCCGCGTGAATCCAACGGATATCCGGTTGGTTCACCTCAGGCTGGCGAGCCTGACGTGCAGCTTTGCGCTCGGCTGCTCGATACATCGCCACCGCCAGAAAGTAGGACGAAAGGTCGATGCCCGTCATGTGGGTGGTCGGGTAGCGATCGTGGATGCGAAACGTGCTGAGGCCGACGCTACAGCCCAGATCAACGATCGCCGTGATCGGGGTCTGGGTGACATCGATGCGGCGATCGACAATATCAAGAAAACTATCCCGTAACTTTTGATCCCCCTGAGCCTTCGCTTCCGGCCAGATCTTGGCATGAACCGCCCGCGCTGCCACCTCAACCTCCGTGGCCGGGAGCCAACCAAGATTACCCTCATCGTAGGCATGGAACGAGGTCAGGTAATAGTCCGGGTACACAAGGGCTGGGTTTTCAATCTGTTGACGCAGCGCTTCGAGGTTTTGCTCACGTAACAACGCCGCCTCCTGCCGCCAATACACGCCGATCTCTTCGGCACGATCGATCATCATCTGCCGCGCTCGCGATTTGGCAAAATTCGCCAGCGGCTTGATCGAAAGCAGGAAATTAACCAAACCGGTAATCGGGCGAAGCTGGGGCTGACGGGTTGATGGGGTGGAGGTCAGGGTTGGGGCGACGGTCATAAAGAATACAATTAAATGAGGATTAAACACCGGTTGTAACGGTTGAACGGGTCGGACTATGCAAAAACCTCGCAAGGTTGCTCGACACCGCCCTCTGCCGCAGGAGAGGAGGCATTACGCCAATGATACTAAGATGCCACCGAGGACAATCAGCACCGCTCCGCCTAAAAGTTTAACTAAATCGACCTGTTGCCATTCCGCAAAAATAATCAGCGATAGCACGATCGCCACCAAGGTATTGGTGTTATAAAGCGGTGCGAGTTTCGAGAGTGCCGCCTCGTAGCGATAAAGGGCGATCACCACACAGCCCGACCCCAAAGCCCAGAGCGATCCAAATAGCAACGAGGCCGAAATGGCGGAAGTGGCGATCGCCTGCCCCGGTATCACCATCGAGATCAACACGCCGATCGTGCTCACCGCAATCCCGGTATAGATCAGATGCCCTCCAGCGGACATCCCCGCATTCGCGCTCACCTTCGCAAAAATACTGGATGCACCGTATAACAAAGCAGGGCAGAGCCCGCCGACAATCATCCCCATAGTTTGGGAGGACAGTTCAGGTATGAAGCGAAACGCCATAATGAGCCTTCAGAAGATTAACTGGGCAGAACCGGATCATGGTTGCTCGAAACGGTCGTGATCAGTACGGTGATAATACAATCGACTCAGAGGTTTGTACCCATGGATGCAGCCACCGATCGCCGTGTCTTCTAGGGTGTGTCATCTCAATGAATCGTAAAACTCCGATCGGGTAAGCTGCTGCACCGCCCGCCCCAATAACAACCAAGGGACTGTAACCCTTGCGAGGTCAGTGCTAGACATTGAATTGATGACAGTCCCTAGTCTTCGGGTCTGAATTGTCGAGTTTTGCTCGCACCTAATTTCATCAATCCGCTCCCCGCCATTTTGCTAATCGTCAAGTCACCACGAGGCCGCTAAGTACGCCGCCAACTACAATGACAGCTCCCGAAAAAGTCGCCGCGCTGATTGATAGCTTCTATCACGACTCCAATGCAACTCGTATCAAAAAGCTACTGTTTTGTACCTGTCATGACCGTTGGCCGAGTGATCCACAGGCCCTAGAGCAATACTCATGGTTTGACCTGTTACAGGAATTATTAGAACGGGCGACGGATCTCGATCGCCTGCAAAATGCGCTGATTGCCGTGGTGTCGCATCTTAATAAGAAGAATGCGTACTTCATCCTGGCGCGGAGCTTATTTAATCGCCTCAAGATTCTGTATCCGGACTATCGCGACGATATCACCTCGATGGGCGATCGGTTTGCCCAGGTGCGCCAACTGTTTGATAATTCCCAGGATTTATTCTCGCTACGCTTGCGGGTGTCCCATCACAGTAGTTTGAGTAAGGCCAAAAGTATTGTGTTTTCGGCCATTAGCTGCCGGTTTGATTACACAACCCAGGATGTTAATTATCTCAATCAGCAAGACTTTGATGATTTAGTGCGGGAATTGCTGTTTGCCTGTAATTCGATCGAAGACCTACGCTTTCGAGTGTTTGGCGCGGCGTCCTGTCTTGACGATCGCGAGAATAATCTCAAGGTCGCGACCCTACTCTGCGGCACGATCGCCAGCTTTTACCCCGCACTCCATCAACAACAATCCACCAACTTTCTTGCCGGGAATGCTTCCCTAGATGACTTTGATCGCATGACTGCTGGCGATTTGCCCCTCTTGGAGTTTGAAGCCCATACTGAGCAGGATTATTTTAACGAGACCATGGTTACGGTGGGTCTCACGCCCAATCGCTTGCCGGACGTTCCACTTACAGCGTCGTCCTGGCCCACTGCGATCGCGTCAGAAATTGTGACGCAGTGGCCGAATGATAATGAAATCCCCCCCGGAACCAACAGCGACATCAAAAACTATGCCGATCGTCATCTTCATACCACGATCGCCAATCTGGAAAATAATCTTCAGACGGTTTCCGACTATATCGACGCCCAGGTCAAGATCAAAACCGATCAAACCCACGCCTACAAATATCAAATCTTGCGTGAACTCGTCGAAGGGCTTCAGGAAAGCTGCATGATCCAGTTAACCAGGCTCGCCCAGCTCGAAGCAGGCGAAGCCTCGATCCAGTTCCCCGAACAAATCGATCGCCATCCGCCTGAGTGAGATTTTGCGAGAAACCCTGTGTTTGCAACCATTTCGACTTGCTTAAGGCGAGCACGTGACCGAAACCGATCGGCTGTTGCTCACCCGATTGGTCGTATCTCGCACGGTAACGGTGTAGGTATTGGTTGCCGGTGCATTGCAGTCACCAACACCCGTCGGACAGGTGCATTCAATGCCGGGGCGGATGCTGCCGCTGCCATTCGCTGGGTAAATTTCGGCGGTGAAGTCGTTCAGCGTCCATTCGCTCGCATTGCCATTGGCATCGGTGTAGCTAAAGGTCATGTAGTCTGAATCGCCTTCGGTGACGGTGCAGGAGTTATAACCGTTGCAGGTAAAACTCGTAACCGTTGGTGCAACGGGTGCTCCGCTAGAGACCGAGGCCGTTACACGATAGGAGCCAAGACTGGTGCTATCGAGACCATTAACGACGACTAAATAGGTTCCGCTACTGGGTAGGGTCGTGGTGAGGAATGAATTGGTGTCGGAGGGGCTAATGTCATCGTTCTGGGCGATACTTTGACCGTCACTATCGAGCAGCATCAGGAAGGGATCAAAGTCACCGCTACTTAATTCGATCGTGATGGTTTGGTTGGCTTCACCTTGAATCAGATAGACATCAAACCGACTGTTATCGCTTTCGAGAGCTTCATCACTGTCGGTGAGTTCACCGCTCCGATCGAGCAAAACCGTTTGTGAGGCTTGGGCGAGAGGACTGAGGGGTCGATCGCGGCCCTCTCGCTTCGGTTTGGCCTGGGAAGACTTCACAATATCCGGCGCGATCGGCTTGAGAATTTTGCCGCTCGGTGCGGTCAGTTGCAGCATCATGGGGCGCAGGTCTGCCGAGGGGGACCGATCGCGCGTTTGCTCCGGGCGATCGGTCGTCTTGATCGTGGCGGCTGTGGTCTTGAGTTTAAGATTTGTTGCATTCAACTTGGTTGGTAGGGTCGCCTCCAGTGCCCCATGACTCAGGGTCACCGCGTGGCGATGGCGGGCGTGGGCGTTAGCGGCTACGGTAGCGGCCACGGTGGCAGCCAGTACGATGGCGATCGTACTGGTGGACGTGGCAAGCAGGTTCAGGGCGGTTAGATAAGGGTGTTTCATAAAGCAGATTCAAGCGTCAAACTTAATAATTCGAGACCTTTCACGGTGTTCTCGCCGTCACAGAGTCGGAAGCGAACGTCTCGTTTCCCTACTTTAGCTGACGCATTTTGGGACTGACCGATCGCGCCCGTGACAACCCCGAGTGACAACCCCGAACCCCTCGTACCGCTCATCCCGTCGCCAAAACTTAGGGGAGATGAAATCAAGCGGGATACGTGGCCTCGAAATGGCTAGACCAAGGGGGAACGGGGAGACCATCACCGAGTTTTGTGGACCTTGGGCGGCTTGGGTCGATATCGCAGGGCGCGAGTGTCAGAATGTTCGGTAAGGTTAGGTCTCTCTCTGTTGCGATCGGCTCCCCTTGTTTGCGTCC
>RDYZ01000218.1 GCA_004293855.1 Oscillatoriales cyanobacterium
CGATGATAATGCCCGTATCTTCGCGAATACTCTGTCTGGTGATTCCGGCAACATCACGATCAACACCGCCGATCTCTGGCTCGATCGCCGCAGCCGCATTACCACCAATGCCACCGGCAATGCCACCGGCGGTAATCTGCGGATCAACACCGAAACCCTGGTCGCCCTGCAAAATAGCGACCTGACCGCCACCGCTGAAAATAACTTCGGTGGACGGATCAACCTCAATGCCACCGGCATTTTTGGTGCAGCCGAGCGTAACGTCGATCGCGCGATCGCCAACGACTCTGAGCGGATCGCCGAACTGACCCGTAACAATACCACCAGTGACATTACCGCCAGTTCAGCACTCGGCCCGGAGTTTAGCGGCATCGTGATGATCGAAACACCCGACATTCGGGCCGATGAAGGCGTCACTGAACCGGTCACCCTAGCCGAATCTCCCCTCACGCAAAGCGCCTGCGATACCAAACCGGGCGAGACTCCCTCATCATTGCGTGTGGTCGGACGGGGTGGCCTGCCGCCGAACCTTGAACAACTGGCTCTGGAAAATCTCGATGTGATCTTTGCCGAAGCGCAGAATTTTTCTCGATCGCCCACGGGTACGATTCAGCTTGCGGCCCGTTGGTCACCCCAGTTTGCCACCTGCTCCTGGTAAAGGTGGCCTGTGGTTGTTATTGGACGATCGCCATCACGCGATAATTTCCTTCGCTCGTACTGTCTAAACCATTAACCACCACCACGTACTGTCCATCATTGGGCAGAGTTAGGGTTAATTCCGAATTCGTGTCACCGGTATCAATGTCATCAATTTGACCAAGCTCAGTACCATTTTCATCTAGAACAATGAGGTAGGTATCAAATTCTTCACTGAGAACTGAGATCTGAACCACTTGACCGGCTTGACCTTCAAAAGCGTAAGTATCAAACAGGCTATTGTCCGATGCGATAATCTCGTCCCCTTCTTCGAGGACACCCATTTCATCCAAGAGTACGGCTTCTGGATCAGGCTCGCTGGGTCCTTCTGCTAACTGTGGCTGGGTGACGGGGGCGGTGGGGATCGATTTGGCGATCGTGATTGAATCTGGCTTGAGGTTTTCCCCAAGACTGGCATGGGCTGGAAGGACGATCGCCGGAAGAGCCGCGCAAACAGCCAACGCTGTTAGAGGAAGAGGATGCATAGGTTTAGGAGGAGAAGGTTGAGGGAAAATTTAAGTGGCAAGATTAACGTTCAAGCGCCGTTTGATTGAAATTATAGGCGAATCAAAATACCGCCGATCGTTGCCATTGCCACAAACCAGCAGGGCTGACGCAAAATTGCCAAGACCTCAGAGGTCTGCGTCTCGCCTCAACAGAACGGATAGGTCCACAACCCGTTGACGTTCAAGCGGGGATCTTTGGGAGGATCAGATTTTGCTCAACGCTTTAGCAGGCGTGGAAATTACAGGTGTGGAAAAAGCCCGGTGATCATCAGGGGTCGCGTCAACTAGTTTAAAGTAGACCTCTCAGATACGTCGTCTGAGCCGTGCGTTTGCCCCCGGTGGTTGAGTCGTGCCGCATCACTCGATCGCCCTTCACCCGCACGATTCACCCCTTAATCCAACCCCTTGTCCGCTGCTGATCTACTGATGTACCTCCGATCGATTGCCCTGCGACATTTTCGTAACTACCACGAGCAGCGGGTTGAGTTTCACGCCCCGAAAACGATCCTGGTCGGAAACAACGCCCAGGGTAAATCCAACCTGCTTGAAAGTGTCGCTTTTCTCGCCACCTTGGGCAGCCCTCGCATTCGCAACGATCGCGACCTCGTCTGCAATGGTGAAGAAGCGGCTCAGATTGATGGTGAGATTGAGTGCTTGCATGGACGATCGGAACTGCAAGCCATTGTGCGGCGATCGGGACGGCGCACCGTGCGAGCCAACGGCGAAACCTGCCGCCGTCAAACGGACTTTCTCGGCACACTCAACGCCGTTGAATTTTCCTGCATCGATATCGACCTCGTACGCGGTACGCCGGACTACCGCCGCCGCTGGATCGACAGTCTGATTATTCAGCTTGAACCGATTTACGTGTACATTCTGCGGGAGTATGGCCGCATCCTCAAACAGCGTAACGCCGTCCTCAAGCAGCTTAAGCCGCTCCAGTCCAGTACGAACCCGGCGATCGCCGATACCCTACCCGCCCTCGATCAGCAACTCGCCACCGCCGGAACCAAAGTCATCCGCCGCCGCCGTCGCGCCCTCGATCGCCTCGCTCCCCTCGCCCGCCACTGGCATCATGCCATCGGTGGCGCAGCGGAAAACCTGACGATCGCCTATCGTAGCCAGCTTGACCCGGACGGTATGACCGATCGGGCGTCACGGCCTGCCCAAGCCGATCGCCCCACCGATACCGACGACCCGCACGCTATCCAGCAGCGTTTTTTAGACCGTTTACAGCAATACAACAGCGCCGAACGCGCACGCGGCACGACCCTGATCGGCCCCCATCGCGATGACATCGAACTGATGATCGACGATCGCCCCGCCCGTCATTTTGGCTCCCAGGGGCAACAGCGAACCCTTGTACTGGCGACCAAACTCGCGGAACTGCAAGCGATCGAAACCGTCGTTGGTGAACCGCCGCTCCTCCTCCTCGATGATGTCCTCGCCGAACTCGACCTCATCCGTCAAAACCACCTGCTTGACGTGATCGAAGACCGCTTTCAAACCCTGATCACCACCACCCACCTCAACGCCTTTGATGCCCAGTGGCTCGATCGCTCCCAAATCCTCACCGTCGATCGGGGCTCAATTCTCCTCCACACTGCCACGACGTTACCCACATACCCCCCACATGCTTTTTCCTCTCCCTCATAAATCCCTGCAACAAATCTTTATTATTTTTTCGGTTTTCGTTTGAATTGTGTCAAATTATAAACAAGTTTAAATTCAGCATAATCTTTCGATTTTATCGAACACATCTTTTGGACTCATTTTAACGAGAATTAACAGTTTAAACCGTTGTCCAGACAGCATTTAAATCCTTCTTTGAAGGTCTATAGACCGAGCCTTACAAGTAGATATATCCCACACTTGGGGGGTGTAAATTTGAGTCTGAAGCGCCTCAAAGCCACCGAGATCAAGTGTGTATCGTGGCAAATTCTTACAGATGAAGACGGAAATTGAGATACTTGTTTATAATCAGGGCATTGTTCTTAATGCTCCGCAAGGCATCGTAACTCACGACCCGCTTTGTCTCGATGCACCTTGATGCACTTTGTCCGTTACTGTCCTAGAGGTCTCGTTCTGTAATGCCCAGAATTCTTGTAATCGACGACGATCCGTCCATTTCAGAACTCGTTGCCATCAACCTTGAAATGGCTGGGTATGACGTTAGCAAGGCCGGGGATGGGGTCAAAGCGCAGGCATTAACCGTGCAGTTAATGCCCGATTTAATCGTGCTGGATCTGATGTTGCCGCGTGTCGATGGCTTCACGGTCTGTCAGCGGTTGCGACGCGATGAACGAACGTCAGATATTCCGATTTTAATGTTGACGGCATTGAGTCAAACCCAAAATAAAGTCGAGGGCTTTAATGCGGGTGCGGATGACTACATGACGAAGCCCTTTGAGATTGAAGAGATGCTGGCACGGGTGCGGGCGCTGCTTCGCCGAACCGATCGCATTCCCCATGCGGCGAAGCACACCGAGATTCTGAACTATGGCCCGTTAACTCTGGTTCCGGAGCGTTTTGAGGCGATTTGGTTTGAGCAGACGGTCAAGCTCACGCACCTGGAGTTTGAGTTACTGCACTGTTTGCTCCAGCGTCATGGTCAGACGGTGTCGCCCAGTGCCATTTTGAAGGAAGTGTGGGGCTACGATCCGAACGATGACATCGAGACGATTCGGGTTCATATTCGCCACCTCCGCACGAAGATGGAACCGGAGCCGCGCCATCCGCGCTTTATCAAGACGGTGTACGGGGCGGGCTATTGTCTAGAGTTGCCGTCTTCTCCCTATCCCGAAACTTTACCGGTGGCGAGCCGCAAGGCGTAAACCGATGATGCTGGGTTTGCACGGTGGCTGGAGCTGAGACGATGGCCGCACGGCAATAACATGAGAGCCTCTACAGGGGCGATCGCGCGATCGCCTCTTTTTTTGCGTTGGCAGACTTTTGAGCGCGGATCACACGGATCACAGCGAAGGATCACAGCGTTCAATGATTTGATATGGTCTAGGGTCGGTCATGAACCGGCTGTAAAACGGAACAGGATTCACGCTAGATTCGGAAGACCTATGACGATCGCGATCGATTTTGGTACCAGCAATACGGTGGTGACGCGCTGGAATGCGGCGACGGGCAAAGCGGAAACGGTGCGCTTGCCGCTGGCGAGTCCGTTGGGGGATGTGCCGGTGGTGCCGAGTTTGGTGTATGTGGAGGATGCCGCCAGTGGAGCGGCGATCGTCGGTCAGGCGGTGCGAGATCGCGGCTTGGATCTGGTGAGCGATCGGCGTTTTTTTCGCAGTTTTAAGCGTGGCATCGGTGCGGATCTTCAGGGATTTTTGCCGGAATTGGACGGCGAAATCCTGCGCTTTGAGCGGATTGGTGAGCTGTTTTTGCGTCAGGTGATCGACGCGGTGCGGGCGGTTCCTCTGCCCACGGAGTCGTTAATTTTGACGGTTCCGGTGGAAAGTTTTGAGGTCTATCGCCAGTGGCTCGGGCAGGTGTGCGCGGTGACGGGGATCGATCGCGTGCGGATGATCGACGAACCGACGGCGGCGGCGTTGGGCTATGGTGCGACGGCGGCGAAATATTTACTGGTGGTGGATTTCGGTGGCGGAACGCTGGATTTATCCCTGGTGCAGCTCGATCGGGGAACGCAAAACCAGCGTAAACCCCTGGGCTTTATTTTGAAATGGGGTGATAAATCCTTTGCGGAGGAGTCGGGGCAAAAGGTCGAAACGGCGCGGGTGTTGGCGAAAAGCGGCCAGGATTTGGGCGGGACGGATATTGATAACTGGTTGGTGGATTATTTCGCCCAAACCCAGGGATTGGCAAAAAATGCGTTAACGACGCGGCTCGCGGAACGGTTGAAAATTCAGCTTTCGCAACGATCGGAGGCGACTGAGGTTTACTTTGATGAGGCGAATTTCGAGAGCTACGAGCTCAGTTTGGATCGATCGACGTTTGAGCAAATTTTGCGCGATCGGGACTTTTTTGAACGGCTCGATCGCAGCCTCAATCAGGTGCTACAGCAAGCCCAACGCCAAGACATCAGCCTGCGTGAGATTGACACGGTGCTACTCGTGGGCGGCTCGGTGCAAATTCCGGCGGTGCAGCGTTGGATTGAGGGCTATTTCCCAGCGGAGAAAATTCGGCAGGATCGCCCCCTCGATGCGATCGCGATCGGCGCACTCCAGCTCGAAGCGGGCATCGAGCTGCAAGATTTTTTGCAACACAGCTACGGGATTCGCTTTTGGGATCGCCGCAAGCAAGCCCATAGTTGGCATCCGATCATCCAAGCGGGTCAGCCCTACCCGACCCAAAATCCGATCGAAATCACCCTCGGTGCGTCCCTCGATCAGCAGCCGCAAATCGAGTTAATTTTGGGCGAGTTGGGCGATCGCAGCACGTCAACGGAAATCTTTTTTGATGGCGATCGGCTCATCACTCGCACCCTAGAGACGGATGACGCCCCCGTGAAACCGCTCAATGATACGGATGCGGGTCGCGTCATGGCTGTCCTCGATCCGCCTGGTGTACCGGGGAGCGATCGGCTCAAGGTGCAGTTTCGGATTGATGAGCAGCGCTTTTTACGGGTGACGGTGGAGGATTTGCTGCGCTTACGGGTGTTGATTGACGATCAACCGGCGATCGAGCTGGATTAAGGGTTGGCGGGCTTCGGTTGGACGGGCTTCGGTTGGATGGGGAGACCTCGGAGGTTTCTAAAACCTCAGAGGTCTGAATCGAGGTCTGAATCGAGACCTGGATCGCGGGGAAGCTGAAAGAAGATCGATCGCACGATCGCCTCCGCCTTTTCATCCAACCGCTCCCAGTCCACATCCTCATCCTCATCGAGCAGATCGCGATCGATCTCCACCTCGTAGGATTGTTCCGGATCGTCCGTCACCACATAATTCTGAAAACAAACCCGAAAACACAGCTCCCATAAATTCACCGACTTCACCACCTCTCCACCCGTCGCTCGGGTGAGGTCGAGACAGTGACCGGGAATCGGCTCCGTCACCTCGCGAAATTCTCCCGTCCAAGACGAGGTTTCCAGCTTGGTTCGCAGGCGATCGAGCACCCGAATTAACGCAGGCTGCATCAGCAGTTCGGCGTATTCCCAGTCGGCTTCGGTTTTAAATCTTGGTTTCATAGGGCTACGGCCATCGTGATCAGGCAGGATGGAAAAGAGGTTGCCAGGGGGTAGAGGGATACGGTATCACTTTCAGCCGATTCAGTTTGATTCCAAACCGACCAGTGGACGATCGACACCTCGATCACCCTTAGCCGCCCTTACCATGACTCCACTTGTAAAACTGGCTGCATCGTGGCAACCCCGGATCAACGATCACGTCTAGATCCTCTAGATACCCGTTTGAGATGGATCTCGATTCGTTGTGATCGGTCTACCCACGAGAACCGACGCCGATCTCCAAGGTTTCAATGATCGCGTTGCCACCTTTATTGTCAGCAGGGATTATGACACGAGTTCCCGATCCACCACCCGATCCACCGCCCAATCCACCGTCCGATCCCGATCTCAACGCCCGATCGTTGGATGAGCTGTGCTTTGCCCTCACCGCCACTCAGGGTCAGTTTAAGTTGCTGTTCGGCCATTGTAACTATCGTGAACTGCGCCAACAGATCAGCAGCAAACTCCTGCTGGGGACTGGGGCACAGGAGACGGGGAAACCGCACCAACCGGAAGCGCAGCGGCCACAGATTCTTGAGCTTCAGGTGACGCCCGAGACCACCAGCCTGCTGCCGTCCTTGCTGGAATGTGCGATGACACAACCCGATGCGGTGATGATTGCGGGACTGGAAACGGCGCTGAATGTGCGCGGATTACTCGAGGATCTCAACCAGCGGCGGGAACTGCTGCGCGATCGCTGTGCGTTTCCTGTCCTGTTTTGGCTGGATGATCAACTGTTGAGCTTGATGGTGCGACATTTGCCCGATCTGGAAAGTTGGGCAACGATCTACGCCTTTGACATTGAACCTGAGCAGTTAATCGCCCAAATCGATCGCTTTTGTAATCACGTGTTTGAGCGGGTGATGACGCCGACGTCGGAGCCGTTTTTAAGTCGGTATCCACTGATTCGCGATCGCGATCGGCTTGAACTGGATCTCGGGCTGCGTCGTCTTCAGCGTCGTGGTTACCAACTCACCCCACAGCTCCGCGCCAATCTTCACTTTGTGGTGGGACGCCGTGCCTACGAACACGACAAAACAGAGGTGGCGATCCGCTATTTTCGGGACAGTCTCGCCTACTGGGAGGCGATCGGTGAACGGTTGACGATCGCCTCAACGGAGACGTTCCCCACCCCTGACGCTTCAACTGATTTAGCACCAGATCTAACCCCGGATCTCACCTCGGATCTAACCCCAGATCTAACCACCGACCCAACCCCACCGCTCAACGCCTTCGATAAATCCCAGGCACAGCAACAGATTCAAGCACTCAGTAAACAAGGTGTCCTTTGGGTTCACCTGGGGCTGTGCCAACTGCCGGGTCAGCACGTGCCCGACCCGGAACGCCGGGAACGTCTCCAGGCGGCGGCCCAATCCTTTCGTCAAGGGCTGGCAGCCTTTACGAGCGCGATGCGTCCCGAGCTCAATGCAGCGGCGATCGTCTTTCTGGCTGAAGTCCTCGACGATCTGGAAGCATGGCGATCGCTCCAAGGGGTTTTGCGTCAGGCGATCACCCTCCATAAGCAGTATGGATCGCCCCTCGATTTGGCCGCCGATTATCTGCTGTTGGCCGAAGTTGCGATCCAGGAACACCGCTGGCAACCGGTACAACTGTGGGCCGCACGAACGGTACAGCTCTTGACTTCAATGCTGCCGGACTCGTCGCGGTCTGAGTCCGATCGAGTGCTGTTGATGCAGATGGCTCACCTCTATCAGGCCCAGGTGGCCCAGCAACGGAACAGTCCCACCGCCTTGACTCAGATTAATCTGGCGATCGAGCAGTTAGCGATGACCGGGGACGACGACACACCGACGCTCAATCCAGCTCGCTATCTGCACTGGTTGGAACGATCGCGTCGAATGTACTTCACCTTGGGGTGCTACCGCGAAGCACTTCAGCTTAAGTTGAAATATCAAGGCATCGCGCAACAGTACGGCTTTCAGGCGTTTGTCGGGATCGGTCAACTTGAGGCGCGTTGCGACCCTGGCCCGATTTTCCCGGAAAATGGGGTTCCAGTGTCACCAACCGAGGCGGTATCCCGTGAAATTCAGACATCAGGGCGCGGGCGCGATATTCAAAATCTGGTGGCTTTACTGATCCGTCCCGATCGCAAACTGATCGCAATTCATGGTCAGTCGGGGGTGGGTAAAAGTTCGCTGGTTCATGCGGGTCTGGTTCCCACCTTGCAGCGCACGTCGATCGCCGGTCGGGTGGTGTTACCGGTGGTGTTGGGTTTGTATGCCGATTGGCCAGCACGTTTGGCGCAACAGTTGAATCAAAACCTCAGCGCCCTGGGCTATACGCCGATCGACAGCCTGCAAGATTTGGAGGATAAACCCTGGAAATTTGATGTGGATCGCATCCTGGAAGCGGTCACCGATCTGACGACCCAACATTTGGCGCTGGTGTTTATTTTTGACCAGTTCGAGGAATTTTTCTTTGCCAATGCGGACCCTGCCGATCGACTTAATTTTTACTATTTTCTCGATCGTCTGCTCAGTTTGCCCTTTGTTAAGGCAGCATTGGCGGTGCGTGACGACTGCCTGCACTGCTTGCTTGAGTGCGATCGCTGGCTGTCGATGGAGGTCACCCAGGGCGATATTCTCAACCAAGCCTCACGCTACTACATCGGCAACTTTTCGCGGGGCGAGGCTCGCAATTTAATTCGCAGCCTCTCCGGTAACCGTTCCACGTTTAGGCTGGATGCCGATCTCATTGAAGAGCTGGTTCGTGATCTGTCCGCTGAACTCTCGGAGGTCAGACCGATCGAGCTGCAAATTGTCGGGGTTCAGTTGCAACACGAGCGCATCACCAGTCTCGAAGACTATCGCGCCGCTGGCCCCAAAGCGAATTTTGTCCGCCGCTTTTTGATCGAAACGATCGGCCATTGCGGCCCCGAGCATCAGGCCACGGCGATCGCGTTGATGTTTTGCCTCACCGACAAAAACGGCACACGCCCCATTCGTACCCGTGCCGATTTGGCCCAGGTGAGCCACGCGAGCCCCGCACAGCTCGACACCATCCTGCATATTCTGTGCGAATGTGGCCTAATTTTCGCCTTGCCCGATCGTCCGGCCTATCGCTATCAGCTCGTCCATGACTATTTTGTCCCGTTCATTCGCCAGGAACAGGAACGCTACTATTCCGCTGAAACCGAGGCCCTACGCCAGGAAAATCGCCAGCTTAACGAAGATAAAGAGCTGCTTGAACAGCTCGCTGAAGCCCACGCGCGACGCCAACGCAGTGAACGCACCTCTCGCCGTCTGTTGGCCCTCGGGGTGATTGTTTCAACCCTGGGCGCGATCGCCTTTGGTTTACTCGCCAGTTCCGCCCAGCACGCACGCCAACGGGCGGAAATCGCAGAACGCCAAGCCGCCTTTGCCGCGATCGATGCACGCAGTTCCGCCGCCACCGCTCGCTGGCTCGCCCACGATTCCCTCAATGCGATCGTCGATGGTCTCCGCGCCACCCTACGCCTTGCCGTCTTCCCCGGCCCGGTGGACGACCCCGATCGGCAAGCCCTCACCTACACCACCCTACAAACCCTCAACCCGATCCTGCAAACGGTGACGGAACGCAATCGTCTCGAGGGTCACAGCAACAGCATCCTCGGGGTGGAAGTGGCCCCCAATGGCACGTTTATCGCCAGTGTCAGTTGGGATGAAAGTTTGCGGGTCTGGTCGGCCTCGGGGCGTGAGCGCTATCAAATTCCCAAAGCCCATCGTGAAGCGGTTACCACAGTTGCGATCTCACCCGACAGTACGACGATCGCCACCGGTGGCCACGATCGCACGGTCAAACTCTGGCAAGCCGACGATGGTACACAACGGGCGGATCTCAAAGGCCATCAAAACATTGTGACCAGTGTGGCGTTTTCTCCCGATGGCCGCTGGCTGGCCTCGGCGGATATTGACGGCATGGTCATTCTTTGGGACTGCCGCCGTCAGACAGCGGTGCGACGCTTTCAGGCTCATGACGATTGGATTTTGGATTTGGCCTTTAGCCCAGAGGGCTCGACCCTGGCGACAACGAGCCGCGATCGTCGCTTGCGCCTCTGGAGTCTGGACGGTCAACTTGAGGCGGAATTTTTAGGCCATACCGACGGGGTCACCGCTGTGGACTTTAGCCCCGACGGTCGCGAGCTGGTGACGGCCAGTGCGGATGGATCGGCGATCGTCTGGACGCGATCGGGTGTGATACTCGCCACCCTGGCAGATCATGACGGGTGGGTGCGCGATGCTCGTTTTAGTCCGGATGGAACCACGATCGCCACCGGTGACGATCAGACGATTTCCCTGTGGAATCGTGACGGTACACGGCGCGATCGCCTCTTCGGCCACCACGATCGCATCTGGAGCCTCAGTTTTAACCCCACCCGCTCAACCCTGGTCAGTGCCAGCTCCGATAATACAATTCGTCTCTGGGACTATACCGATCGGGCCTTTGCCCGCCTGAGCGATCCAGATCAAGCCTTTGCGAGTGTTGCCGTCAGTCCCAATGGTCAATGGATCGCCGCCGCTGTCGATCCGGTCATTCACCTCTACACACCCTCCGGCCAACTCCTCGCCCAACTGAAAGGCCATACCGAGGACATCCTCACCGTTGCCTTTGACCCCCAGGGTCAGGCGATCGTCAGCGCCTCCGATGACGGCACGGCCCGAGTCTGGTCTCTGGAACCCGGCCAGCCTCCCCAGGAACAGGCCATCCTCACCCACGGCGGCCCTGTGCTCGCGGCGGGTTTTTCCAGTGATGGTCAAACCATCGCCACCGCTGGGGATGATGGGGTGGTACGGCTCTGGGATGCCCAAACCGGAGCCCGACAACGCACCCTCTACGGTCATACGGATCAGGCCACAAGCCTCGCCTTTGATCCGCTCAATCAACTGCTGGCAACCGCTAGCGCAGACAACACCGTCCGGCTATGGACTCGCACCGGACGCGAAATCGCCATCCTCAACGGCCACGATAGCTCTGTGAAGTGGGTCACCTTCAGCCCCGATGGTCAGCACATTGCGTCCGCCAGTGCGGACAATACGATCCGGATTTGGACTCGTAACGGCACATCGATCGCCACCCTCACGGGTCACACCGGCCCGGTCAACGGTGTGGTGTTCAGCGCAGACAGTCAGACGATCGCCTCGGTGGGCGACGATCGCACCCTGCGTCTCTGGCGGGTGGATGGGCAAGCCCTCTTGAGTTTTGAAGCACATACCGATCGTGCCTTAAGTGTGGCCTTTAGTGCCGACAATCAGCAGCTCTTGACGACCAGCGCCGACCACACCCTACGGGTTTGGGAACTCAATCCCGACCATTTAATGCGTCAAGGCTGTGCCTGGGTGAAGCCCTACCTTGACGATAATCCCAGTGTGGCCGACGAAAACCGACGCCTCTGTGATGATTTCATCCCCTGATCGGCATCCGGATCAGCGAATGGACAGCGGGTGGATACGTTGACATGAACCCGTTAAATTGAGAACATCCGCCTCCAATGCGGGCGTGTCATCCCGAAATCAACGAACCGTAATCGGGTAAGCTGTGGAACGCCCGACCCAACAAAACGAAGGGCTGTAACCCTGACGGGATAAGCGCTAGGCATTGCATGGATGACCGGCTCTCCTCCCGCGATGTTGGCGATCCGTTCGGCTATCCCAGAACTCTACCCTCGATCGCTGCCCTTGTGCCTGCTATGACCTTGTCTCGCCCTATTTCGATCGCCTATCTCGGCCCCGCTGGAACCTATACCGAAGCGGCCACCCTTGCCTACGCCGAACAGCTCAGCGACTGCTTTGGCTGTGCCTGTGAGCCTCAGCCGCAACCGACGATCGCCCAAACCTTTCAGGCCGTTACCCAAGGTCGAACCGATCTGGCGATCGTGCCTGCTGAAAATTCGATTCAGGGGAGTGTCACCGTTACCCTGGATTTAATGTGGCAGTTGACCGATCTCACCATTCGGCAAGCGATTATTTTGCCCATCCAACATGCCCTAATTTCTAACGTGTCGCGCTGTGATCAAATCAGCACGATTTATTCCCATCCCCAGGCCCTCGCGCAGTGCCAACACTGGATCGCCGACCACGCTCCCCAAGCCCAAACCCGATCCACGGACTCCACCGCCGACGCCCTACACACCCTTGAGACCGATCCCCAGGCCGCTGCGATCGCCTCACCCCGTGCTGCGCAGCTCTACAGTCGCCCGATTCTGGCCTATCCCATTAACGACTATCCCGATAACTGCACCCGCTTTTGGGCGATTTCCCCCACCCATAGCCCTCTCCCCTGGCCCGACTCTCCGGGCGCTCACCACGCTTCGATCGCCTTTAGCCTACCCAAAAATTCACCGGGAGCGCTGCTCGATCCCCTGGCGACGATCGCCAGCCGCAATATCAACATGAGTCGCATCGAATCCCGACCGACCAAACGCCTCCTCGGGGAATATCTTTTCTTTGTGGATTGTGAAATTATCGGCACTCAACGGGACGATCGCCCCCTGTGGCACGCAGCGCTCCAGGATCTCAAAACCCATACGGAAGTCCTAAAACTCTTCGGTACTTACGGCATTCTTGATCTCAGTGAAATCACGTGCTAGAAATCGCATGATACCGGTGGACAAGGGCGACACCTTCGGGTCACCCACCCCCATCCTCCGATCCTCGCTCTCGAGTTGCGCTCTAAAATAAAAGCAACCCCGACCATTTGGTCTAAGTTTCACGCTCTCCTTTCGGGTTTCTCGTCAGTTGGATTTGAGGTTTATTTCAGTTTACTTTCAGCTTAATTTTGCCCGCTGACCACACCCTAGCGCCGCCGTTGTGGTCTCCTCGACGATCGTCGAGTTTGTTCCGAGCCTCCTAAACTGCTCTCACGCTCTCCAAACCCATGCGCGTATCTTTCAAACCTGTCATTGCTTCCCTTGTTTTACTCGCAATTGGCGGTGGAATCGGTGTCGCCGTTAGTCGGCAGCAGCTCCTCCTCAAGGAACAGGCCGCGACTCCGGATCAAGCAACCGAGAGCACTCCCCTTCTGATCACCACGGACGATCCAAATCTCACCCCAACGACGGAACCCCAACGATCGAACTTCATCGCGGCGGCGGTTGAGCGTGTGGGTCCGGCGGTTGTCCGGATCGATGCCTCGCGCACCGTAGCGACGGGTGTTCCCGATGCCTTGCAAAATCCTTTCTTTCGCCGCTTTTTCTCGGAAGGTACAGAGCCGCCTAGCGAACGGATTGAGCGTGGTACGGGTTCCGGTTTTGTCCTCAGCCAAGATGGCCGCATTATCACCAATGCTCACGTGGTTGAAGGGGCAGATGTGGTGGATGTCACGCTCAAGGATGGGCGTACGTTTGAGGGCAAGGTTTTAGGGGTAGATGCGCTGACGGATGTGGCCGTGATTCAAATCCAGGCCGACGATCGCCTGCCGACCGCTCCCATTGGCAGTGCGGAAACCCTAATCCCTGGTCAGTGGGCGATCGCGATCGGGAATCCCCTCGGTTTGGACAATACCGTCACGGTTGGCATCGTTAGTGCGATCGGACGATCCAGCGCTCAGGTGGGGATTAGCGATAAGCGTGTGCAATTTATCCAGACGGATGCTGCGATCAATCCCGGTAATTCTGGTGGCCCGCTGCTCAACGATCGGGGGGAAGTGATTGGCATTAACACCGCCATTCGCGCCAATGCCCAAGGTCTCGGCTTTGCCATTCCGATCGAAACCGCGATCCGGGTCGCCACCCAAATTTCCACCTCCGGTTCCGCCGAGCATCCGTTCCTCGGGATTCAGATGCTTGATTTATCCCCAGACGTGAAAGCAGAACTAAACGCTAGCAAAAATATTCCGTTTCAGATCGAGCGCGATAGCGGTGTCTTTATTATGCAGGTTCTCCCCGATTCACCTGCCGCCGCTGGGGGACTAGAGGCTGGAGACATTATCCAAAAAATTGGTCAGACCCCGATCAAAAGTGCCGCTGACGTCCAGGCTCAAGTGGAAAATAGCTCGATCGGCGATCCCCTGACGATCGAAGTCCTACGCAATCAACAGGTTCTCTCCCTACAGATCCAACCCGGACGGTTTCCCGCCCAAGACACGCCTTAACTCTTCGTTACATTCCGTATTCCGTGGCAACAAACTCACAATTTTTGTCAGCAACCTTCACCTATTTCTTGCGCTTATCAGCCTCCGAGTGAGTGGTAAATCCGACCCGAGGGGCGATCGAACCCCAACCCTGACTTCGATCGGGGCGGATCATCCAACTTGGGGATCGCCCAGTCTGGCGGTGATCCCCAGAATCTTGCTGGTCAACGCACAAAACGAAATTAAAAAGTGTGATCTTTATAACAAGAATTGTGTCGCAAACCTAAAGGGAAACGAAACAATCAGTAAGTTATTGAAATAACTTCGATAAGCTAAGTTTTGAAGAGCGAAACCCAGCGTTATGCGTTGGCTAGGAGCATGACCAATCCTTCCCCGAAAGATCTGCTGTCCCGAATGCAGGAAGGCTTATCCATGACACGCTCCTGCTTCGATCATCTGGAATTCCAAAATCTGGATCTTGATCGGGGACAATTTGCTCGTACCCAGTTTTCGGATGTTCGCCTTTCCCAGGTTTCCTGCCAGCGCACCAATTTTTCCCACGCCGATCTGTGCTATCTCGAGGTCTACGACAGCACCTTTGCTCAGGCCAACCTCTCCAAAGCGATTCTCCACAACGCCCGCTTTCTGAATACGAACCTGCGTAGTCTGTACGCGCCCAAGGTGCAAGCCGACAATTTACGCCTGGTGAATGTTGCCGCATCGAATGCTCGGTTTACCTGTGCGACCCTGCGCCAGCTTGTGGCCGATCGCGTTGACTTCAGCCGTTCCAACTTTGAAGGGGCAAGACTCGGGGCCTGTGATTTGTCGGTCTGCAATTTTAATGAATCCCGCCAAAATCATGCGGACTTTGAAGGTGGGCAACTGGAAACCTCCACCTGGGTCAATGCCCAACTTCAGCACGCGTCCTTTGCCCGATCGACACTCACCAATGTCAATTTTTATCGTGCCCTGCTGAGTGATGCCAACTTTCGGGGGGCAACGATGCATTCGGTGCGGTTTGAGCGGATTGAGGGCATCGATACCAGTTTTGAAGGAACGGCGATCGATCGGGTTGATTTCCAAGACGCCGCACTCTTTGGAGCCTGTTTCCAAGGGGCGAAGCTGTCCCAGGTTGATTTTCGGAATGCCAGCTTACAAAATGCCAACTTTAACTACACCGATTGGCATGGTGCAAAGTTCGTCGGCAGTACGGTCTCGAATGCTTCGTTTTACGGCGCGACCGGCCTCTCGTCGGACAATTGCCGGTGGCTCATCGATAACGGTGCGATCGGTCTCGACAGCTCAAGTTGCTGTGTGATGTCTCTGGAAACAGCGTCGTAAGTTTCCCCTTCACCTCATGTCACCGAGGCTTTAGCGGGACAGCATCTAACCTGGTTTGAACCGCACTCGCTCGGATGATGGGCTCAGATCGATCGGGCATGATGGCCCTGGATCGAAAACCTCACCCCCCATAAAACCGCTAGCTTAACGGTCTATGATAGGGAAAACTGCAACGTAGAACAGCGCAAAGGGCGAACAAACAATGGCTCATATTGAATTTGTACGGGGTATTAAAGAGGAAACAATTCCTGATGTGCGGCTAACTCGCTCGAAAGATGGCACCAACGGAGTTGCAACCTTTATCTTCTCGGACCCTCAAGCCCTAGCGCCGGATTTCGGTCAAGAGATTACAGGGATGTATCTGATTGATGAAGAGGGAGAATTGGTCACCCGTGAGGTGAAGGGAAAATTTGTGAACGGCCAAGCGCGGGATCTCGAAGTCATGTATGCCATGAAGTCGGTGAACGATTGGGATCGCTTTATGCGCTTCATGGAGCGGTACGCCACAGAAAACGAACTGGGTTTTAGCAAGGCATAAGCTTCGATCGTCTGTCCGATCGTCAACGGCAATGATGATCAGACCAGCCTGAAATCACTGAGCGGAGTCGAAGTGCGGCGCGGCCTCACCCAATGGCGAGCGACAATCGCCACCGACACGCCCAAAAAAAGACGTTGGAACCAAGTTTCCAGCGTCTTTTTTTGGGTTGATGGTTTAGAACAACACGGTTATCTCTGGAACTACGCCAACTCTGAACACACGCGATCGCGTGCCCTGGGCTGACCACTGAGGTCTATCTAGTCGTCGTAAATACGGCACTCAGCGGCTTCGGGGTTTTCGTCGCAGTAGGTCTGAAATGAATTTTTCGGGGATTCTTGTTTTTGGTGAGAGGCTTCGGCTTGGAGTTCCTCGACCGCATCCCAAGCGGCTGCGCACTCACCGGAGGTTGCTCCGGAGGTGTCACAAACTTGACGGGCTTCGGCCCGTTCTTGCTCGATACGGCTATTGATGTCGCTATTGGTCATTTTGAAAAGTCCTGGTTGTAGGTCGTCTTCTACTCTACTTAGTATAGAGAAACTACTCACGGGGTGAGATTCGGTTTCTTTAACCCTGGTTACGATTGACTCATGGGAGCTTCTGAGGTGAAGCCCGAGCTTGAGGTCGTATCACTCGGTGCGGTTGATCGGTGAGTCTCGATCGCCGCGATCGCGCGAGTCACACTTTCGGGAAGGATCGTGACTAGACTATCGCGTGGAGCCTCTTTTAGAGCAATATCGATCGCTTTCGACTCCTTGAGGATGGTTTCAAAGGTGCAGTTGGAGTCGGTGGATTCAATGCCACGCACGATCCACTCCGCCGCACTGCCGCGTTCTCGCCCTCGGGTATCATCATCCTCCTTGACGATGATGTGATCAAACATTCCCGCTGACAGGCGACCGAGCTCTTCGAGATCTTCGTCCCGACGATCGCCAGGGCCACCCACGACACCGATGCATTTACCGGGCCAGTTGGCGATGAATCCGCCCAGGGCTTCATAGCTGGCAGCATTGTGGGCGTAGTCCACCAGTGCGTGATAACGACCCATGTCGAACAGGTTCATGCGTCCGGGGGTTTGATCGACGGATGCGGTAAAGGTGCGCAGACCTTGGCGAATGGCGTCTAAGTCGATGCCCTGGACGTAGGCGGCAAGGGTGGCCGCTAGGGCATTGGCAATCATAAAGGGAGCCATCCCCTTGATCGTGAGCGGCACATTTACGGCGGCTTCGACCGGTAGGCGTTCGCTGCCATTGAGGATGACGATCCAGCCCTCGTCGTAAACCGCAGCAATGCCACCCTGGGCGACGTGGTCGCGAATGACGTCATTGTCGGGATTCATCGAGAAGAAGACCGTTGTGCCATCCACCAAGTCCCGCATGGCGGTGACCAGGGGATCATCGGCATTGAGGACGCCATACCCATCGGGACTGACGGTTTCGGCCACGACACCTTTGACCTGAGCCATTTGCTCGATCGTGTTGATATCGCCGAGGCCGAGGTGATCCGCTGCCACGTTCAGCACAACGCCCACATCGCTGCGTTCAAAGGCAAGCCCCGATCGGATAATTCCACCCCGTGCGGTTTCGAGCACCGCAATTTCGACACTGGGATCACCCAAAATGAGATGGGCACTTTGCGGGCCGGTGTTATCCCCGGCTTCCGCGAGAAAATCGCCGATATAGGTTCCGTCCGTGGTGGTGTAGCCGACCACTTTGCCGGTTTGCCGTGCCAGGTGGGCAATTAGACGGGTGGTTGTGGTTTTACCGTTCGTACCGGTGATGGAGAAAATCGGGCATTGATGGGGTTTTCCGGGGGGGAACAACATGTCGATCGTTGCGCCTGCCACATCGCGCGATTTGCCCTCACTGGGGCTAACGTGCATCCGGAAGCCGGGAGCGGCGTTCACCTCGACGATGACACCATCGGTTTCACGCAGCGGTTTTGAGATGTCCGTGGTGACGAAATCCATCCCGATGATATCGAGGCCGATCAGCTTGGCGACCCGCTGGGCAATCCACACGTTTTCGGGGTGAATTTCATCGGTCCGATCGATCGCCACACCGCCCGTGCTGAGGTTCGCCGTTGCCCGGAGGTAGCAGATTTCGCCCTCATTGGGAATGCTATCAGGACGTAGACCTTGGCGAGCGAGACGCTGGAGGCTGAGGCGATCGAGCTTCAAGCGGGTCAACATGTTGTCATGACCATCACCACGACGCGGATCACGGTTGGTTTCTTCGATCAGTTCGGAAATGGTCGATCGGCCATCTCCCACCACATGCGCCGGAACCCGTTCCGCAACCGCCACAAGCTTGCCGTCAATCACCAAGACCCGGTGATCTGACCCCTTATAAAAACGCTCGACGATGACCGATCGCGTTTTGGATTCTTCACTGGCCGCATCGTAGGCGACCTCTGCATCTTCCCAGTTATCGATGTCGATCGTAATGCCGCGCCCGTGGTTACCATCCAGAGGTTTGATCACGATCGGGTAACCCCCCACGCTGTCAATCGCCTCTTCCAAATCTTCGAGGTATTGAATCACCGTCCCGCGTGGTACCGGAATCGCAGCATCGGCGAGGAGCATTTTCGTCCCCTCCTTATCGCAGGCCAACTCCACCCCAAGGATGCTGCTACCGTCCGTTAGGGTGGCCTGGATACGACGCTGATGGCAGCCATAGCCCAACTGGATCATCGATCGCGCACTGAGTCGCTTCCACGGAATCCCGCGATCTTCCGCCGCTTTGACGATCGATTCCGTACTCGGCCCTAACGCCGCCTCTGCCCACAGTTCGCGCAGATCTTCTAGATCGCGATCGAATTCAGAATCGGGATAGTGTCCGGTAGCCACCAGACTTTCACACATCCGCACCGCAGCACGCAGGGCATAGCGTCCGGCTCGCTCATCGCGATACTCAAACACCACGTTGTACACCCCCGGTTCTGCCGTGCTCCGGGCTCGACCAAAGCCCACGGACATCCCAGCGAGTTCTTGTAGCTCTAGGGCAATATGCTCCGTGACATGACCCAGAAGTGTGCCGTTTTCGACGCGCTTGAGGAAGCCACCACGATGACCCGGCGAACAAAAATGTTCCACCAAGCTGGGTAAACGGTTGACTAAACCATCATAAAACCCTGGAATTGTATCCGTCGTGCGTTCGGCGAACTCCTCGAGGTCGATGCGAGCCACGATGAGTTTTGGGCGACGAATGCTCCAGTAGTTCGGACCGCGTAGCGTGAGGATTTTAAGGATTTTCATACAGCGACAGACACAGGGCGGCAGGCAGCAAAACCGCGCGAACGATTAGTGCTTTATTATGCATGAGGATTATGCAGGCGGATCGTGAATTGCGTCACGAAGCGAGCCACAGAGGGCTGCTTTATTCGTTAGTGTCAGGAATTGCTAACACCATCCGGATCGACCCACACGGGGTGAGACGTCCGATTTTTTCCGTAGCGTTGGCCGCCTGAAATGTGAGATTTTGTGGCTGTGTCGCGTTTCTGCATCCAGAGTTTCTCGGGGGTGTAAGCGGTGACCGAACCCCCTATCCGCCGTCATCGATAACATTCGTGAGGTTCCATTGGGTTTGGGCCTGTTGGTCTCCTACACTAGCGGCTAGAGCCATCTGTCGTTGTGACATTGCCCTGTTTGACGTTTTCTGAGGTGTTCCCGTGAGTTTCCAAACAATCACATCCGCCAATGAAGAGCGTGCCATCCTGACTCGTCCGACCTTTGTGTTTGAGTCCAACAATATTCGCTATGGCTTTGATGCTCACTACGTGCGGGAAGTCTTTTTCTTGCCGCAGGTGGAAGCCTTGCCGGAAGCACCCCGCGATATTATTGGCGCGATCGACCTGCGTGGGCAAATTGTCCCGGTGATGGATCTCGAGCTGCGGTTTGGTTTTCAGGCACGGGACTATCAAATTACTGATAGTGTGATCGTCTTTGAGTGTGACGGCATCCTGATGGCGCTGGTGGTGAGTTCTGTGTTTGCGGTGCAGGATATCCCGATCGAGGATTTTCGGGCAGCACCGACCTATGGTCGCAGTGAGTATGACGGGGTGCAGATTGCTGATCCGAAGTCTGCTCCCGATGTTCTGCAACGACAACATCACTTCATGTCAGGCATTGCACAAACCCCAGAGGGAGCGGTGCGTCTATTGGATTGTGCGGAGTTGGTGCATTACTCCCAAAGTTTGAATCTAGACAGCCTTGAGGATGAGGAAGGGCTGCGGCGTGCGTTGTGTGATCCCGAGGCGGCCCATCTGCGGACGTTTTGCCCACAGGCAACGGCGGACGAGCGTGAGATTTTTCGTCAACGGGCGATCGCCCTTCAGATGCGTCTCGAAGAGGATGTGCAAACCGATAAACTCCCCCTGGCGATCGTTGAGATTTCCGGTGAGTTTTTTGGGATTGATCTGAAGGTGGTGCGTGAATTCTTTGAAGTGAAGAAGATCGTACCGATCCCCTGTTGTCCCGATCGCATTTTGGGCAATACCAATCTGCGGGGTGAAATTTTGACGATCGTCTCATTGCACGAGCTGCTCGGTCTACCGGCCTACACCCGCGAAGAGATTAGTAATGCTGTGGTTGTGGTCGTCGATTCTACAATTTTCGGGATCGCGATCGATGTGGTGTTTGACGTGATGCATCTGCGATCCGCCGACATTGCACCGATCCCCACGGCGCTCCAGGGTCACGATGATGAGTTTATCCGTGGAACAGCGTCCTACCGTAAACAGATGATCAGTGTCCTAGATCTGGAGGCGATCGTGCAGCGTAAAGTCCTGGTTGTGAATGACCGTTAACAACCCAGCGATCGATACGCCACGACATCCCCGACGGAGGTGGTCGCGTCAGCCTGCGCCATTACACCCGGCTGAGCATATCCCGTCCGTGGGTATCCGTACCGCAGGTATTGAACAGATGGTATTGCGCGTTGAGGCTACTCACCAGTTCGGTTTGAATCTCGCTCGGTGTCCAGGGAAGCGCCTTACGATAGGCGTAGAACGCTTCGGTTCCATCAATCCCGAGGGCAGCAGCCGCCGGGATCAAATCCTCTGCGGCCTTGCGGTAACGACAGGGATGGGCGAGGACTGCTAAACCGTGGGCCGCATGAATAGCATCAATGACATAGCGAGCATTAAAGTCATTGCCGGTCACTTTTTCGCCTTGGAGGTAATGCTGGATCGCCGCATGACGGGGATCAAAGCCGTACCCCAAGATATGTACTTCTGTCCCGAGGAGTTCCGCACTAATCTCCACGCCCGTCCAGAGTTGGGGGAGAGGAGTACGAGGATCACGTTTGCGACGATCGACAAGGATGTCTTGGGCGAGGTGATAGCCCAGAACGCTGTGATGGTCGGTGATTGCTAAACCTTGGAGGCCGATCGCGATCACTTGGGAGAGAATCTCGTCGGGCTGTAGCTGGCCGTCGGAGAAGACCGAGTGCAGGTGAAAGTTATAACGAGTCGGACAGCTACTTCGGTCTAGATTTTGGAAAACACGCTTGAGCGCCGCAACCTCCTGAGCCGCGAGGTGACTGGAAGCATTCGCTCGAGTCAGAAAAGCCATCGCATAAAAAATATAAGAGTTCATTGATTGTAACAATTTCTCCAGGAAGTAGCAGAAGCAATCCTGGTAACTGTCAGGGCAAACGCATACTCCCGAAACGAATGGATGGATCGATGAAAGCGATATCCTATCGCTTTCACCCTGTCATCCTAGACCTCGCACGGTGAAGATCAGGACTCCCATTGGATGCCGTCGATCGCACCCTCAGCGATCCCGTCATCCACGATCGCGGTTATCACCCAGGGGGTCATCACCGCGATCGTCCTCCCCCGAAACGTGCGAAATTGTTGAAGATTGGACAACGTGGTGCTCAACCAACCCTGTAACACTCTGTCCTGATCCCAACTAGCCCTTCCGCCCTTTTGGATCTAAGCCTGCGTGGATCTCATCCTGTGCCATACCACCGTCGATTTTGATAGCCTCGGAGCTGCGGTCGGACTTGCCCGCCTGCGACCGGGTTCCCGTATCGTCCTCACCGGCGGCGCACATCCCGGCGTCGAAACCTTCCTGCGGCTCCATCGTGATGAATATCCCCTGATCGAACGCCGATCGGTTAATCCCAAAACCATCCGCTCGATCGCGATCGTCGATACACAACACCGCGATCGCCTTGGTAAAGCTGCCGAATGGTTGGATTTGCCGCAGTTGCAAACGATCGAAGTCTTTGACCACCACCTCGGTGTCCAGAGCGATATTCCCGCCACCGATCGCCATATCCATGATATCGGTGCGACCACGACCTTAATTGTGGAACACCTCCAAGCCGCCAATGCGACCCTAACGGTTCCGGAAGCGACGGTGATGGCGCTTGCGATTCATGTGGATACGGGATCACTCACCTACGATCGAGCCACCACCCGCGACGCCCTCGCCCTCGCATGGCTGATGCAGCAGGGGGCCAATCAGCACGTTGTTGCACAGTATATTGAACCGGGCCTCAGCACAGCACTGCAAGATCTATTAGTGGTGGCTCTCGATCGCTACACCGCTCAGGATATACGCGGCTACACCGTCGGCTCAGTTCTGCTCGAAACCGATCGCTACGTTCCAGGTCTGTCGGGTCTGGCGAGCCGCCTGCTGGAATTGACCGACAGCGATGCCCTGATTTTAGGCCATGTCTATGACACCAAATCCGGCCATAACACCCGCCTGAGTGCGATCGGCCGATCGCGTATCCCCAACACCGATCTAAACCCGATTTTTCGCCACTTTAACGGTGGTGGTCATGCCAAAGCTGCCTCCGCCCAAATTACCACCGATAACCCCACCCACACCCTCGCAAGCCTCCTCGATCAACTGATTGAAGGTATCCCCCAACCGCCCGTCGCTCGCGACCTGATGTCCTCCCCCGTGCGGACGATCCGCCCCGACACTCCGATCGGCGAAGCCCACCGCATCCTGTTGCGTTACGGTCATTCCGGCCTATCCGTTGTCGATGACACCGACACCCTTGTGGGGATCATCTCCCGCCGCGACCTCGATATTGCACTCCACCACCGCCTCGACCATGCCCCTGTCAAGGGCTACATGACCAACCAACTGAAGACGATCACCCCCGACACCAGCCTGACGGAGATCGAAACCCTGATGGTGACCTACGATATCGGACGGTTACCCGTGATCGATCGCGGTAACCTCGTCGGCATCGTCACCCGCACCGATGTATTGCGCGAACTCCACCAGGATTGCGTCACAATCTGCCACCTACCAACGCCCAGGACATCGGAGGTAACCTCCCCTCGTCCTGGCCGCCGGGTTGACCTCGAAGCCCTGATCTGGCAAACCCTGGAGCAACGTCTTCCGGCCAAGCTGCGATCGCTGCTCTTCGACACTGCCGCAGCCGCCGAAGCACGAGGATGGCATCTTTATTTGGTCGGTGGAGCCGTCCGGGATTTACTCCTAGCCGCCTTTCGGGATTTAGATCGGCGGGACTCCTCGCCACATCGTTCCGAAAATTGCGATGAGCCGATCGGATTGCTCGATATTGATTTAGTCGTTGATGGCTTTCATCAGGCGGCTACGGTGGGGGCTGGGGTCGAGTTGGCAAAGGTTTTACAGGAGAAATATCGCGGCGCCAAACTCGAAGTGCATGGTCAATTTCAGACCGCAGCCCTAACCTGGCGCAAAGATTCCAGCCTTGATTCACTGTGGATTGATATTGCCACAGCTCGCACCGAATTTTATCCCTATCCAGCGGCGAATCCTGAAGTTGAAGCCAGCTCAATCCGTCAGGATCTTTACCGGCGTGACTTTACCATTAATGCCCTCGCCTTACGGTTAACCAATCCACGCCGAGGAAAACTTCTCGATTTTTTTGGTGGCACGATCGACCTCCAAAACCAAAAAATTCGCGTTTTACATACCAATAGTTTTATCGAAGATCCGACACGGATTTATCGTGCAGTTCGCTTTGCCGTTCGTCTTGGATTTGCGATCGAAGCTCAAACAGAGCGATCGATTCGTCATGCGATCAACTCCGGAATTTATCCCCGATCACAAGCCGAAAACGATCGCACCCCGGCCCTCCAAACCCGCCTCAAAGCCGAGCTTAAATACCTGCTACAAGCGCCCTATTGGAAACCGGCACTGTTGATGCTTGCTGACCTAGAAGCCCTGCAATGCATTCACCCTAGCCTCCGTTTGACCCCTGAAATTTGGTGGAATATTCGTCTCACAGACCGCTGGCTCCGGCGGTTTGATCGGGACGGGACGATCGCCCATTGGCAAGCCCTGCTTGAAACCTTGCTATCCCATCTTGCAGCGGAATTTCGCGGCGCGATCGCCCAATCCCTACAACTTCCCGACAGCAGCATTATACGGTTAAAAACATTTGAGAAAACGCTCAAATGTGTTATTCAAGCCTTATCCACAGACCTAAAATCGAGTGAAATTTATCACAACCTAAAACCCTACGATCAACTCACCTTATTGTTACTCGTTCTACATTGTCCGCGTTCGGTACGGCGTAAAATTTGGATATACCTTAACCGACTAAGCGACATAACACCGATTTTGAATGGGCGAGATTTACGTCAGTTGGGCTATCAACCCGGCCCCATTTTTAAAGAGATTCTCGCTGACCTACTCACGAAAACCTTAGATGATGCCTTTGGAGTCGGAACGATCGCCGAAAAACAAGACAAGGCAATCGGCTACTTAGAGGGGCGATATACTGCAAACTAATCCCAGGTGAGACCGATCTATGCACGTATCCAAACTTCAAGTTGCACTTTTGATTGATGCTGATAATTCTCCAGCTCAGTGTGTCCGCGCGGTTATTTCTAAGCTCGAGGAATATGGCACGGTTAATGTCCGAAAAGCCTACGGAAATTGGGAGAAATCACATCTTAATGCTTGGAAACAACGTTTGTTAAAGTATGCCATTCGTCCTGTCCAGCAGTACGATTACACCAAAGGCAAAAATGCAACGGATGTTGCTTTAACGATCGATGCGATGGATTTAAGCTATACCGATGACATCAAAGTCTTTGCGATCGTCAGTAGTGATTGTGACTTTACGCCATTAGTGATGCGCCTGCGAGAACGTGGATTAATTGTCTACGGCTTTGGCGAAGCTAAGACACCCAAAGCATTTGCCAGAGCCTGTTCTCACTTCTTTTATTTATTCCCGAAATCAACAAATGTTCATCAATCCGCCAATAGATCGACGCTTCAGGCAGAATCATCAACTCCAGTAAATACCAGCTCACAGAAGGCGTTAGCGTCAACCCCAGCGATGCCATCACCCGCATCCTGCTCACACAATCCACCCTTAGAATCACCATCAAATCCGAAGGTCACCGCGAAGTCTCCCGAAGCCACAAAGACGACAAAATTAGCGGCATTAAATACTTCCCAGACGAGCCAAATCTCTGGAGAAAAACTCAAGCAAGATACCCGTTTAATTAAGACGTTACGACAGGTGATTCTGGATAATCAAGATCAGCAGGGTTGGTCTTCCCTCGCCTCGATCGGCAATCAGGCGAAAATTCAGCCCAAACAATACGGCTATAGCAAACTCAGCACGTTAATTAAGGCCATTAATTTATTTGAAGTTAAACAAGATACCAAGCACTTGATGGTTCGCTGCAAACCATCAACGTAAATCCTGCTACCAGGGCAGTAGCTTTTTACTGAGTTTGGCGATCGCCTTGCCTGCCATATCGGAATAGCGAAGATCGCCGGACAAAACCTGCGCCATAAGCTGATTGGCGATCGGCTTTTTGATGGCAACCTTGTAGGCCAAACCCGGCACACGATACAAAATTTGGCTGAGACGGGACGCCCAGGTAAAATCAGCACCCCAGGTTTGCTGAATGGTTTGGGTGTAGGTGGCGAGGGCGGTGGCGGCGCTGGCTGGGGTGCTGAGGGCAGCGGCGATCGCCTCGGCAGCTCGCAGACCACTATCGATCGCCGGACGGATGCCCTCTGCGGTGACCGGGTCGGCCAAGCCTGCCGCATCCCCCACAATCACGGCCCGATCGGTGTGGAGCGGTCGCTCACCTGACCACAGGGCGATCGGTCGTTGGCGAATGTCAGCGTGTTGGGCGTGCCAGCCGCGCGATCGGGTGTAGCTCAAGAGGCGATCCATCAGTTGCGGGTCGTCTTTGCCTAAAAAACTGGCAGCTCCGATCGAAACGGTCGTGCGTTTCGGAAAACACCACAGCAAACCATTATCAATCTGACCCAGGCCAAACTCAACGAGGGGCGGCTCATTGGGCGTGAGGGAAGGGGTTTCGACCTCCAGCATCGCGGCCCACCGTAGAACGGGACGCTGGCCTCCGATCCAATGGGTCGCCTCACTACAAGCACCGTCGGCAACGATCGCATAACGTGCCGTCAGGGATGCAGCGTCGGTTTGGACAGTCCACACAGGTTCGCCCGATCCGTGGCTTAAAGCGGCTCCGGTGGCCGTGGCGGGATACATGACGGCTCCGGCTTGCTGTGCCTGTTCGCGCAACAGGGCATCCAAGCGATCGCGTTGTACCATCCACATGGCTTGGGCTGAGTCGAGCTGAATCGTGACCGGATCGCCATTGTTCCAGGTGTAGCGCACATCGCGTACGGTGTGGTCAATCACAGAGGTCAGATCAAAATCGAGCAGGCGAGCAACTCCTGGTGAAACCCCGCCCGTGCAACCGGTGGCACGGTGACAATGGCCTGCGATCGCGATGACACGATAGCCCGCACGAGCTAGCCCATAGGCAGCACTCGCACCTGCGGGGCCTGCTCCAAAAATTACGCAGTCGAACGTTTCGGTCATCATGAGGATTGAGAACAACAGGCTTCCACACTATAGGTCGAACATCCCAGAGACCCGTTCAGACACAAATCGCGCCGCCTGAGGCCGAGGGTCACCAGAACCCAAGACCCAAACGACGCGATCGTCAGATTCACGGGTATCATCCTTCGATCCCAGCTCATCTAGGCGGATCTAAACCGTCATGATGTCTTTCTCTTTTTCACTCAAGACAGTTTCGATCTTTTTGATGTAGCTATCGGTCAGCTTTTGGATGTCATCCTGAGTCGATCGCGATTCATCTTCAGAAATTTCACTGGCTTTTTCCTGCTTTTTCACGCTGTCAATGCCATCACGCCGGATATTCCGAATCGCAACTTTGCCTTCTTCAGCGTATTTAGATGCCAATTTCACCAGCTCTTTACGGCGGTCATTGGTCAACGGTGGAATATTGAGGCGAATAATTTTGCCGTCATTATTCGGTGTCAAACCCAGATCGGACATCGAGATCGCCCGCTCGATCGCGCCGATGCTGCTTTGATCAAACGGTTGAATCGCGATCGTGCTCGAATCTGGGATTGTGATCCCCGCTAAACTTTTCAGCGGCGTCGATGCACCGTAGTACTCAACGCTAATCCGATCGAGCAACGCTGGGTTGGCCCGTCCGGTGCGAATCGTATTAAATGAACGCTGGGTGGCTTCGATCGCCTTGCCCATCTTCTCTTCAACTTCAGCTAACTGCACAGGAACCTCCTACGGTCGTGCCGATCGCTTCACCTGCAACCGCACGACGAATGTTGCCGCGCTCGAAGAGGTTAAAAACCACGATCGGAATGTCGTTTTCTTTACATAGTGCGATCGCGGTGCTGTCCATCACGCGCAGATCGTTCGCTAAAACGTGATTATACGTCAAGCTTTCAAACCGTTTCGCCTCCGGATTGGTCGCCGGATCGGCATCATAAACCCCGTCCACCTTGGTCGCCTTGAAAATGACATCTGCGTCAATTTCAGCCGCACGCAAGGCAGCGGTGGTATCCGTGGTAAAAAACGGATTGCCCGAACCGGCCCCGAAGACGACGATGCGGCCTTTTTCAAGGTGGCGCATCGCGCGGCGACGGATATAGGGTTCGGCCACTTCCTGCATGGCGATCGCGGTTTGGACGCGGGTGGGGACGCCCGCTTGTTCCAAGGCATCTTGCAGGGTCATGGCATTCATCACCGTCGCGATCATGCCGATGTAGTCAGCCGTCGCGCGATCCATCCCAGCGGCAGAGGCTTTCACGCCGCGAAAGATATTCCCGCCCCCGACGACGATCGCGATTTGCGTCCCGCCGTCAACGACTTCGGCCACTTCCTGGGCAATATTTTGGACGATCGTAGGGTCGATACCGTACCCGAGATCCCCCATGAGTGCCTCCCCGCTAAGCTTGAGCAAAATACGCCGGTAAGCCTGTCCCATGGTTCTCTCTACTGCCCTCTTCCAGGGTGAAAATCGAGTCCAAATATAACAGGAATTGGGGTGATAGCCCGCAACGGGCCGCAACTCGAACCCGAGGAGGGATGACGATCCCGATCGCCATCTTTCCTAACGCGCGACGAGTTGAGGAAAGGGATTGACCACTGCGCGACCGAAGACTTCGCAGGCATTTCCCGGACTTTCGATCAGTTTGAGTTTATGGAGAGTGGCACCGAGATTGGCGATCGGCTCTTCGAGTAAATCGCGGATGTGGAGTGCGAAATTTTCGTCTGTGGGGACGATCGCTCCCTCGGCGAAGTACGGAATATCGGCGTTTAAAAAGGTGTGGTCGAAGGGTTCAGCCACGCGATCTTCAATCAGTTGCGTCAGCGCTCCGAGGTCAACGCTCATACCGGTGCGATCGTCCATTGTGCCGCGCACGGTCACTTCGAGGTGGTAGTTATGACCATGACCGTAGGGGCGGGCGCATTTACCGTACAGGCGATCGTTTTCGTCATCGCTCGCGCCGGGAATCGCCAGACGGTGCGCCGCGCTGAAGTGCGTCCGCAGCGACAGATAAACTTCGTTACCGTTGCCGTAGTAGTCCGCCCAGAGGTCGGGATGTTCAAATAGTTGAATCTGAACGATCGGCAAGTGGGGCGCGAGGCGTTGCCAAATCACTTTCGCGATATGTTCTGTGGTCGGTAGCGTTTGCTGAAACTCCGGCCACACATCGTTTAGAAAGGAGAAATCGAGCGGTTCGGTTACTTCGCGCTTGATGTCGTGTTTGATATCCGACAGGTTCAACACCATGCCGTACTCATCCAGTTGACCGGCCATCGAGACGAATAGCTCGTAGTTATGGCCGTGGCCGGGGGCGTTGGCGCAGCGTCCGAAGCGATCGCGGTTTTCGGCTTCGGTGAGTTCAGGCAGCCAGTAACGATGACTAGCGGAAAACTGGGCGCGGCGGTTGATGATACAGTCCATGGGTTTGGGGCGAGCCGAGAGGGTTTGTTAAGTTCTGTGACGTATTTGTATTGTAAGGGGGAGTGCGTCGAGGGTTTGTTAAGTTCTGTGACGTATTTGTATTGTAAGGGGGAGTGCGTCGTGTCAGAGGATTTGAGCCGGATTAACGTGGCGCACGAACCCAGCCCGCTGCTTGTGCTTCCGCAGCTTTTTGGGAGCTGGGGCATCGGTCATGAGGGAAGCTAATCCGTATAAAATGCCAATTACGGAGATTATACGGAGAGTTTCCGCACAATCATTCCCATATAGAATGTTAGACGGATAAAATCTTAAGAGAAACCATATAGGGGTGATTGGGTAGAAAAAATACGTACAATTTGGGACTGGACGCTTCAGGCTTCCTGCAAGGACATATATAAACCCTTTGTGGAATATTAATAAACTTGTAAGTTTTTAGTTAGACAGAAAAAGAAGGCTCAAATGACTCCAGAGAACGATCCAAATAACAGTAATATTCAAAATCCCACAAACCCAGAAAAGATTGAACAGTCAACTCAAGTCTTGCTAGCTTTCATTACTTATCAATGGTCACAAGCCAAACAATCTGAAGATCAGCGAGTAGCCATAACCAACTCTCTTCTAAGAGCTAATTACTCTGTTAGGAGGTTTTGGTATAGTTACAAGTACTAAATATACATCGTTAGATTTTCACAACTAGGAAGCAGAAATAATCAAAGAGGAAGGAAATGGATAGAATCACCAAAAAACTTTTGCAGGATTTCCTAAAAGCACAAGAATTGGATGAGTGCGATGAGTCTAGCGATTTTGAGCTTTTCTGTAATTATTCTGTACTTGCTAACGAATACAATAAAACATTTGATGCTAAAGCCATCACTGTAGGTGCTGGCGCTGATACAGGAATTGATGGCATAGCAATAATTGTAAATGGACACTTAGTTGAAGATACAGACGAAATAGACAGTTTACTGGAAACAAACGGATACTTAGAAGTAACATATCTGTTCATTCAATCCAAAACCTCATGTAACTTTGATACCAAAGAAATGCATACGTTTTACTTTGGAGTAATTGATTTCTTTGCAGAGGAGCCAAAGTTAACTAGGAATGATGATATTAAAAGGTTCTCAGAGCTTTCAGAGTATTTGTTAGAAAAAGCCTCTGATTTTAAAGATAATCCAATTTGTAAAACATTTTATATTACTACAGGCGTCGTAAATAAAGACCAAAACATTACCGCTGCTGTTGATTACTCTACTAAAAACCTAGAAAACTATAAACTCTTTGAACGCGTTGAGGCTAAAGTGCTTGGCGCTCAAGAACTTGGCAAGCTTTATAGAAAAACGAAAAATCCGATATCTTCAAAATTCACATTCACCAACAAAATCAGCCTGCCTGACATAGAAGGTATTGATCAGTCCTTTTATGGAGTTCTTCCATTTTCGGAGTTTAGAAAGCTCTTAATTGATGACAATGGCAATATTCAATCCATATTTGATGATAATGTTCGAGATTTTCAGGGAATCGGAAACTTGGTTAATAGTAATATCAACGAAACTTTAAAGAGCGATAGACCCGACTTGTTTAGCGTATTAAATAATGGTGTAACAATTGTTGCAGATTCCATAAAGACATCTGCGAATACTTTGACCATTACAGATTATCAAATTGTAAATGGCTGCCAAACAAGCAACGTTCTTTACGAAAATCGGAACAATGAAAAAATCAATGATATAAATATACCGTTAAGATTAATTGTGACGACGGATGAGGATATTAAGGCGAAAATAACGGTTTCTACAAACAATCAGACTGCCATTAAAAAAGAACAGTTGGCAGCTATGTCTGATTTTCAAAAAAATCTCCAACATTATTATTCTTCAATAAATGGAGAGGGGAAATTGTTCTACGAAAGAAGAGCTAAAGAATATAATTCAGACAGAAATATTGTTAAGAGAAAGATTATTACTATTGCTAATCAAATAAAATCCTTTTCAGCAATGTTTAGTAAAAATCCGCACATGGTAACCACTTATCTAGGTACACTAGTGAAAACCATGGGCAATCCTGGCTCAAAACTCTTTGAAAAAGACCATCAGTTTTCTCCATATTACATGGCGGGTTTGGCTTTTTATAGATTAGATTCTTTGTTCAATAACGGAACGATAGATAAGAAGTATAAAAAGGTCCGGTTTTACATATTGATGCTTGTTCCCATGATTGCGTCTACTGACGATTTACCTCCTCTAAATAGCCAAAAAAAATGTGAGCGTTTCTGTAATCTCATAATTAACAAATTGAATGATGAAAATGTCTATTCAACTATATTTGCAGAGGCGGTAAAAGTAATTGATCGTTCGGGTGCCAATGTTGAAGATAAAGAAGCGTTAAAGTCTCGAGCTATGACAGATCAAATTTTAGCTGCCTATAGCGGAGAGAAAATTTAACAAGCACATGTTTTTTACTCGTTCCCACGCTCGCGTGGGTAATGCAAGCCCCAGACGCTCTGCGTCGCGACCATAGACCATGATTCGCTGGACGCAGAGCGTCCAAACGGCATTCCCACGCAGAGCACAGGAACGATTAAGCCGGAAGCATTTGTTAAGTTCTGTGAATCTCCTACATTGTAAAGGGGAGTGTGTCGCGCTGGGGTGAAGCCGAGTTCAATGGGGCGGTTCTAAGCCATGATCGTGATAGTTGTGCTGGAGAGAGTTTGCGATGAATGTTCGGTTGGTTGAATCGTTGGTTGAGGCGATCGCGTCGCTACCCGAGGATGAGTACACGCTGTTTCAGGTGGCGCTCGTCACAAAAATGGTACGCAAGACGCCGGGTGTCGCGGGTGGTCATGCCTGCATTCGGAACACGCGGATTGCGGTATGGACATTGATTTCGTTCGCGCTGCAAGGAGCGAATGATACGGAATTGGCGTTGCATTTTCCGGGGTTGACTCAGTTTGATTTTGTGGCGGCGCGATCGTACTACGAGGCGAATCGGGCTGAGATTGACGCGGCGATCGCCTCGCATGATTGCGAGTAGGTGGGAGGAATGTCCAGCGTGTTTCGGTTTTATGCCAACGAAAATTTATCGGCGCTTTTGGTCAAGGCTTTGCGCGATCGCGGCCATGATGTTTTAACTTCCTATGAGTCTGGTCGTGCCAATCAGCGCATCCCTGATGATGGGGTGCTACGCGATGCCACGATCGATGGGCGGTGTGTGGTGACGTTTAATCGAGATGATTTTGTGGCGCTTCATCGTGGCGGAATGGAACATGCAGGGATTGTCATTTGCAAGGACGATCGCGATTGTGAGGGGCAAGCGCAGATGTTGGAAGGTTGGTTGCGATCGCCAACGTGTTTAAACAATCGATGCTTACGGGTGCTGCGGCGTAATGAGCGAGGCAATAGCCAGCCGGTTTGGGTGATTCAGGAGTATGGGCGATCGGGATAGTCTTGACACGACGCTTTTACAGGACTACCTGGCTATGCCAGAGTGTCCCACCTCCAAGGATTATCACCCTCAAAACTACACCTTGAGCCAAGCAAAAACATCGCTTACAGATAGTTGCCAATCATCCAAACCCGCCATCACCGCCATCGGTTCCGCCGGAGTCCGATCGAGCAAGTACACCTTCGGTAAACCAGACGCCTGAAACACCGATACAGACTTCGCTTGCGTATCAATCAACCACCCCAACTCCGTCCCTTGGTTCAAACAAAAAATAATCTTCTCCATCACGATCGTGGCCGACTGATCCGGCGATAGAATCTCGATCGCCCAGTCCGGATAACGATCAAACCGATCCGCAATTTCTCCGTCCTCATCCAGCGGCAAATTTTCCCAACGTATCACCGCAATATCTGGAACTAGCGATCGGCCTGCAAACGTGCAGCGTAACTCCGGCAGCGCATAGGCAATCTTGTTTGGCTTTGCTTGCTGATTGATCGCTCTCGCAAGCTCAAATTGAACAACACTGTGCTTTCCTTTCGGCATTAACTTCTGAATCACCATTCCATTGACATACTCACTGGCCGGTTTTGTTTCTGGCATTGCCAAAAAGTCCCCCAAGCTGAGAATGTTTCCTTGCGTTTTTGTCGCGACCATATTGAAGTTCGTAGTACGTGATATTTCAGTACAGAAACGTGACATCTGACGTGAATTTACCTTAAGTGTAAATCTGGCGATCATAATAAAGGATTCTTTTACTCGTTCCCACGCTCCGCGTGGGCAACGCAAGCCCCAGACGCTCTGCGTCGCGACTATAGACCATGATTCACTGGACGCAGAGCGTCCAAACGGCATTCCCACACAGAGCGCAGGAACGATTAAAAATGTAAGCAATACCCTGAAGCCCTGCAAAACTACGAAGCCGCCCTATCGATGTTCCGCGACCAGCTCGGAGCCAAACACCCGCAAACCATCCTGATCCAAGGCAAAATCAAACAGATCCAAAAGCAAATCAAACAACAGAAAAAATCAAAATCCTGAAGCTTCAGGCAGAATGCAGATCCTTGAATACTGTATTCCTACACAACATTATGTCCCCGACGATCGCGCCCATTCCAAAACCTCAGCGGTCTAACGCCCCCCCAACCCACCCCAAAACAACAGCGTCCATTCTGTCTAACCAACCATCGAGGCACGAGATCGATGCCAGAACCACCCACGATTCAAACCCTGAGCCAAACCCTGACGCTCAACCTCCCCACCAGCCTCAAACTCCAGATCACCCCCGACCAATTTGCGATCCTCGCCGCCAGCAATCGCACACTCCGCCTCGAACGCACCGCCCAGGGAGAACTATCCGTGAATCCACCCACCGGCTGGGAAACCGGCGAACGTAATCGCAGCATCATCGGACAGCTCGATCGCTGGTATGACCTCAATGGCAGCCCCGGAAAAGCCTTCGACTCATCCACCGGATTTATCCTGCCAAATGGA